>JACQRL010000331.1 GCA_016206485.1 Planctomycetota bacterium
TAATAGCCTTAACGTACGGCTCATGCTCTATTATCTGAGAACCTATATGAATATGGATACCTGCCATCTCCACATCTGGCCATTCCCCACGCCTCCTGAATAATTCCATAGCCATATCCATGTCTAACCCAAACTTTGTCTCTTTCTTCCCGGTAGTAATATACTTGTGCGTATGCGGGTCCACGTCCGGATTTACCCTGATGGACACAAACATTTTCCTGTGAAGTTCGTGACAAACCCTATTTAGCATTACAAGTTCAGGCAGTGATTCCACATTAAATATCAGTATCCCTGACCGGACCGCCTTTTTTATTTCATTACAGGTCTTCCCCACACTCGCATATACTATCTTCTTCGGGTCTACCCCAACCTTCATCGCCCTGTAGAGTTCTCCACCAGATACTATATCAAGTCCTGAGCCTTTTTTTACTAATGCACTCAGGACTGCCAGATTGGAATTTGACTTCATGGAGAAACATATAAGCGGATTGATAGACTTAAAGGCATCCTTTATCTTCCTGTAATGGTCTATCAACGTCTTATGGCTATAAATATAAACAGGCGTCCCTACCTCCTCCGCTATATCGCCTATCCTGACATCCTCACAATAAAATTCATTCCCCTTGTATCTAAACTCGTGCAATCCTATCACCCTCCTTTAAGAATGACTTTTCCCGCAACTCCAGCACTCTGTAAATTGTCCATCTATCTCTTCACCACACCCGGAACATTTCCAAGGTTGACTCGGTGAATCCTTGGAATTTAAAGCTGTTTCTATAATTTCCCGAGCATAGTCATACTGGGAGTCTTCCAAAACCCAAATCTCTGGCCAGCACTCAATAGGCGGGACTTCTCCTGCCACACCCGTAAGATACTCTCCCTTGAGTATAGGATGAATACCGTGGATTTCAAGAACATTCTTAAGATGCCATACCATTAGACTATCATACGAACTGTAAACTTTTTTCATAAGGGCTGCCCCTGTGCTACAGCCACAAGATTATGTGGCTTCATATACTACTTTACCAGACCAGAACTACCCCTGCCATACATTCCAAAAACTTCCTTCTCTTCATCTATCTTACCTGCTCCTTAACACCACCCACAATGAATAGATAACGTACGCCGCACTGCATGAAGGCGCGGCATATCAGTACATTCAACAGTCAGTGCTGCGGCTGTTGGCCGACCCGAAGGGCAAGCGTAGCACTGCGTTGACGGTTTGTATTTGTATCGCGCCCCGTTCCTGGTTTCAATTTTTAATTTATAGCAGCAAAGTCTCTACGATTTTTTTACCAAGAAATTTGGCAATTTTACCATCAGAATAATTGTGGCTCGAAGAATCAATTATGGAAGCAATCGCCTTACCAACAATTACTTCCCATGGTTTATCACATCCAATTATGCCAAGAATGTCATTCCGAATAGTTTTAATATTAGTTCCCCTTCTATCGAAGGATGATTGCATAAAATAAGACATAGAGTCAAAATGTGGATGTTGCTGATTATCGCGTACCCATTTTTCAATCCCCAGTTTTACCGTATCCCAATTACTACTCATTATTGCCAATGATTCGTCAGTAAGAAGCAGATTCTCAGAAGAATAGCAATTAAGCCTTGTTCTTAATAAAGGCGGTTTATCGGTTATTTCATCCATTATTCCGTCGCCATCCCTTAATGAAAATGCCTTTGCTTTTTCATATACTGCGTTCATAATATTTATAGCTTCATTTTCGTGCTCATCTAGAAATGATTTGCCACCAACGGAACATGGATACAGTTTAAGTTTCCCATTGGATGTCCTCACTGCTTGTTGCCAAATTCTCTCTTCATCTTCTCCTTCTACAAGAAGAAGTGGTTTTTCATTAAAAATATTCGAAAGAGGATGAGCGCCAAAAATTGGCAATATTCTACTATGTGCTTGTTGAATTGCCTTGAAATTGAAACTTTTCTGGCCTGGTACCATAAATTCAAATCTGGTATATTGCTCTCCAGCAAATGCAGAAAGTAATGCAGTACTATGGGTTGCGATTAAGATATATGTATTTGTCCCGGAACAAATAGTTTTTAATAAATTTCCGAACCTGTATTGTAAGTCTGGATGCAAATGCATGTCCGGTTCGTCAAGCAGCAGTAGGTTAGTCTTATTCGCGATGGCCTCTTTCTGAAAGACTAGGCATTCAATTGACAATGAAATAAGTTCCGATTCTCCGCTACTAATTTTATTTGATGCAACATCTTTATCATTAGAGCGCTGGATTATTTTAAACCCTGCGGTCGCCCTGATTATTGCCACAATATCCAATAAAGTATTGATCCTATCAATGTAACTATCAAAGGTAAAATCAAGTTTTAGGCGCAGTTCCTTGTTCTTTTCGATTTCACGTAAAGAAAGGATTTCTAAGTTACGATATTGTGCCATACTTTGTTGTTTGAATTGATCAAAACGATTTTGTCTCCTTGTATCTATCAACCATTGTGGGTTTTGTGAAATGCTATTATCAATGCCTGGATCATAGATCAAACTACCTCCTCTTTCAGGAGTTATATATTTGATTTTTCCAATGGTTTTATTGTTGACAAGATTTTCATCAAGCGACCTTAATAAACAACTTTTTCCGCAACCATTTTTACCAAGAATAATATTAATCTTGTCCAAATTTTGAAGAGTAAAATCACTGAATGGTGGCAAATCCATTACCTGTCTCCTTTTTATTTCTGAATCGGGGCGCATTCTTGGATATTACAAATCAGTAATGTTGGCTAACGTTTCGCGGCTAACTTGATAAGATTACTAACCTCTTGTTTTACAGTCTGCATTTTGTCTCCCTACTTTCTTGATTATGCATTTTGCATAACGGTACTTTTGATTCTTTCTTTTACCCATTCCCAATCAGGATTTCCATAATTAAAAAATGATTTAAAGTTATCTTTTAGCCAATCGTAATAATCATTTTCAATATATTGACTAAAACATTCTGCTAATTCATTAAGTTTAATATTTTTGGGTATTTTTATTTCTTCTAATTCTCCCATTAA
>JACQRL010000027.1 GCA_016206485.1 Planctomycetota bacterium
ATAGATGAGGCATTCGCAGATGTGACTCAGAAGGCTGAAGGAGAGTTTGATAAGGCTGAAGGATTGGCTTTAGAATTGAAGGGGGAGGTTTTGGAAAAAGAAAAGCTTACTTGCTCGGTTGGAATAGCTAACAATAAGTCTATAGCCAAGATTGCGAGTGATTTTAAAAAGCCAGATGGATTAACAGTTGTTAGACCTGAGGAAGTTAGGGGATTTTTGGACCCGATGCCTGTTAGAAAATTGCTTGGTATCGGTGGAAAGACTGAAAAGGAGCTTGGGGAATTGGGGATTAAGACTGTTGGGGAATTGGCAAGCCAGGACCCTGCTAAGCTCATTGAGATTTTTGGCAAGAATAAAGGCACTTTCTTGCATTTGTCTGCTTTAGGTGTGGACGAGTCACCGGTAGAAGAGCGTGGAATGAGTGAGCAGATAGGAAGAATGACGACGTTGGAAAAGGACACAAGAGACCAGAAGGAATTGGACCCGATAATTGAGGAGTTGGCTCTGGATGTTTACGAGACCATTAAGCAGGAGAGAATAAATTTCAAAACCGTAACCATAACGGCAATAACTGAGGATTTTGAAACCCATACAAAAAGTCATACGTTGGAGACTTATGCAGATAAGTTGGAGATTATTGAGAATACTGCAAAGGAATTGGTAAAATTGTACCTACAGCAGTACCCGAAAAAGCTCAGGAGATTAGGAGTAAGAGTTGCCAGCTTAACTAAAGAGGCTGGGCAGAAGACTTTGTTCGAGTTTTGAATAGGAAAAGTTGAAATAGGTTAGAGGGTATAGGATTACGAGTTGTATGGAAAAGAGCGCTAAAGCTGATTTAAAGAATATGAGCTTGCATTCGCAAGCAACGCTTAGAATTAAAGATTCTATTACTGGCAACTTGATTTACATAGACCCCTTTGAGATAGCCATTAGAGAAAAAGCGGATATGATACTGATTACACATCCGCATGGGGACCATTGTGATTTTAATTCAATTGCAAAGCTTTATTCACCTGGAACAAGTGTTTTGGCTCCAAAAGAATGCATAGATGCGATTACAGTTGTGAACAAGAAGGATCTGGTAGCTGTTGAGCCTAAAATGTCGCTTGAGATTAAGAAAGTAAAAATTAGGACTATGCCTGCTTACAACATAGTTCCAAGTAGGTTGCATGCACATCCAAAAGAGAATGGGTGGGTAGGTTATGTTTTGTTTGTGAATGATGAAGTTGTTTACCATGCTGGGGATACAGACAACATTCCTGAATTGACTGAGCTCAAGGATTTGGTTAATTTAGGATTTTTACCGATTGGCGATACTTTTACAATGAATGTAAACGAGGCAGTTGAAGCAGTTAAAACATTAAATCCAGATATTGCAGTGCCAATGCATTATAAGAGATTGTTGAAGGAGAAGGCTTTGCAGGAGGCAGATAGGTTCAAGAAAGAAGTTGAAAAATCCGGGAAAACAAAGGTTGAGATTTTTCCTGATGGTGGCTAAAGTATAAAAAACATTCTTAGCTAATTAAATCAAAATGCTATTTAGTGGGGTAATGCAGTGGACAAAAATCTCAAGATTAGAAGTAATATAATGACTGATGGTGACAGGCGTGCACCTAACAGGGCAATGCTAAGGGCTGTTGGTTTTAAGGATGATGATTTTGATAAGCCAGTAATAGGAATAGCAAGCACATGGAGTGAAGTTACACCCTGTAATATACATATTGATGGGTTGGCCAGGAAGGCAAAGGAAGGTGCTAAGAGTGCTCAAGGCGCACCAATAATTTTCAATACTATTACTGTGAGTGACGGGATTTCAATGGGTCATGAAGGCATGAAATTTTCACTTCCAAGCAGGGAAGTTATTGCGGATTCTGTTGAATTGGTTTCTAGTGCTGAGAGGTTTGATGGCTTGGTTGCAATCGGAGGCTGTGATAAGAATATGCCTGGCTGCGTTATGGCTATTGCCAGGCTAGGTATACCGAGTATTTTTGTTTATGGAGGAACTATACTGCCAGGGAAGTTTGAAGGCAGGGATATTGATATTGTTAGCATATTTGAGGCAGTAGGGCAGTATAACGTAGGGAAAATAAACAAGGAACAGTTTAAGGGAATAGAGTGTAACGCTTGTCCGGGCGCAGGTTCCTGTGGTGGGATGTATACTGCCAACACGATGGCTTCTGCAATAGAAGCCCTTGGGATGTCATTGCCTTATAGCTCTTCCACTCCTGCAGAAACTGAGAAAAAAGCCCAGGAATGCTATGAAGCAGGAAGAGCCGTCATCAATTTACTGGAAAGAGAGATTTATCCAAAAGATATTCTGACTAAGAAAGCCTTTGAGAATGCGATTACACTTGTTATGGCTTTGGGTGGTTCCACAAACGCTGTTTTGCATTTGATAGCTATGGCA
>JACQRL010000330.1 GCA_016206485.1 Planctomycetota bacterium
ATCTTGAAATGATCGCAAAGATGGGAAACTTAAAGGATCTTGTGGCAATGGTGCCCGGAGGGTCAAAGATGGTTGAAAATGAACAGTTTGATGAAAATGAGATATTCAAATTTCGAACTGTTATTCATTCTATGTCAAAAAAAGAAAGGATAAATCCGGAGCTTTTAAGAAACAGGTCAAGAATCCAGAGGATTGCGCGAGGATCCGGAGTCTCTTACCATGAAGTCGAAAAGCTGGTTAAAAGTTTTAACGAAATGAAATTGATGTTGGGTAAGCTGAAAAAAGGTCCCAATATGATGCAGAAACTGCTTGGTAAATTCATGTCGTAGAGCGTAGAACGTGGAACTTAGATCGTTAATCATGGATCATAGAACATAGAACATGGAGCTATTTAAGAAAATACGGTATACAGAAGACAAAAATCAGGTTCAAAGTTACGCCCTACGCTTCAAGATTCACTACGTTCTACGATCTACGCTCCACAATTAGAATGTGTGGAATAGCTGGTATTGTCAATTTTAGGTCAGGAATACTTTCTAATCACAAAAAAGAGCTTTCTAAAATGCTCGAATGCATAAAGCATCGCGGGCCTGACGCGGAAGGAACAGCGCAACCTTCGACAAACTGCTTATTAGGTCACACCAGACTCTCAATTATCGATCTCAATCCAAGGGCAAACCAGCCAATGCGTTTTAGGCATATATGGATGACTTACAATGGAGAAATTTATAACTTTCTGGAACTTAAGGCTGAATTGGAAAGGGACAGGTACACATTTGAAACAACATCTGATACAGAAGTCATACTAAAACTATTTGATAAATACGGCATAGAGTGTTTCAGCAGGCTTAAGGGAATGTTTGCAATAGCAATCTGGGATGAAAGAAGTAAATCTCTGATTCTTGCAAGAGATCCGGTTTCAATTAAGCCTCTTTATTATTCTTTCGATGGTGAGACGCTCTATTTCGGATCTGAAATCAAGCAATTCGTTCAGCTAAATAAATTTTCTGAAAATAAGGAGTGGCTGCCTTTATTTCTGACATTTGGTTCCATACCGTTTGGAAAGACAACACTTAATGAAGTCCACATGTTAAAAGGCAGTCACTTTATAATTTTTAACAGGCAGGTTGAAACGTTTAAAACAATGAGATATGAGCCGGCTTCACCGCCTGAATTGCCAATAAAGGAGATTTTCCAAAAATGTATAAGTACTCATATAATCAGCGACGCTCCGTTGGGAGTATTCCTAAGCGGAGGTACGGACTCCAGTGTCATAACCCTTGCAGCTAAACAAATAAAAAAAGATCTCGATACGCTTTCTGTAACATGGGGAATCGGAGATGAAAGCCGGTATCAACGCCTGATCCACAAACTCGTATCATCAAACCACAAAACTTATCAGCTTGATCTGACAAAATTCAGCGATAACTTCGATAATTTTTTTAACGCAATGGACCAGCCGACAGTTGACGGGATAAATACTTTCTTCATTGCGCAATGCGCAAAGGAGAGCGGACTTAAGACAGTGCTTTCCGGGGTCGGAGGTGACGAGCTCGGATTAGGCTACAAACATTACCGCAAATTCAATTTATACGCCTACCTGTTCAACAACCCGCTCCTTACAAAGGTTTTAAAGTTCAACATGAACCTGCGGATCAAAATGGAATTCCTCAAATATCAGTTCCTGAAACCGCTGAAATTTTACCTGCTTGTGCGCGGAATATACTCGCCTAGGTTTGTAGAGATGCTTACAGGAATCCATGCGTCAAAAGTCGTTGATATAATAAATTCAAACTTCCAGTCATTTATTGACCCTGCTGTTGGAAATGACGTTACAATTGATAGTTTTAATTTTCTTGAAAGAGAAATCTATCTGAAAAGTCAGCTGTTGAAAGATACTGATTTTATGGGAATGCACCATTCACTGGAAATCAGGGTCCCATTTCTGGATATAGATTTTTATAACGCAATGCTGAAGATTCCGACTGCTGAAAAACTACAAAGCAAAATCAACAAGTTCACATTAGTAAAGCTTGTGGATACCCTCCCGGCTGAAATATATCAGAGGGAAAAACAGGGATTTACCCTCCCGTTTGACAGATGGCTGAAAAGCTTTCCATATCTTGTAAATGATTATTTAAGAAAATTCAGTGACGACAAGCTGATTAATTCGTTAAATGAAGCATTTAAAAGAGGAAAACTGCACTGGTCAAAAATTTGGATACTCATCGCTGCCACGAAGCTCAGGTGATATTTCGCAATTTTATCCTGGATTTCACAGACAACCGGCAGAGAAGGGTTTTTTATTATTTATATTGTTGAATAATTAAATATTACTTGCAGGTAAATTTATAATGACATTCAATTAATCCTTAATAGGCTTTTTTTAATGTATAAGCTTGCCAAAGATAAATGTATTTCATCGCTAATTAATGACATTGTATTTGTAATTACTCCGTTAAGCAAAAATGATGATACTGTTTTTGTCATAGAATCTTCATTTTCCAAAATTTTGTATGAAGAATTTTCTGAGGGGACAACTTCTGAAAGACTTTCAAAAATCTTTCAAAACACTGAGAATGCAGAGGTTGCCAGAAAAGACATAGAATCTGTGTTCGATAAATTACAAAAACATAACTTTTTATGCGATTCCGATAGAAAGCATGACTCTCAGATGAGATCTCCTGAAATACCAAAAGAATATCATTTTAACCTCAAACATATCAAGCTTCAGGATCTGCTCAAAACAGCCCCCGTATTTGCAGCAACCGGATTTGATGCGGCAGGAACGTTCGCGGAATCACAGCCGGCAGGCGCTTCGGTCTGCACCAGCTGTGTCTAACAAAAAAAGAATACAGAAGTCAATAGACAGAATACAGGGCAGGCAACTATCAACTACCAGCTATTTTAGATCAAGATATTTATAAAAATCGGTGGAAACAGGTTCAGCACCGAGTTGACGCAGGAAAGAGGTAATTTGTCCTCTATGGTAAGTTGAATGATTGACCCCATGATACATAATCTGCCACAAAATATATTTTTTTGCGGTTCCTTCCATGCTTTCATACTCAATAATACTATTCAGCTTGTCATCGGTCAGCTGTTCAATAAAGAGATCTCGTTCTTCTTCAACCTTCTTCCACTTCTCAACCAAAGAAACAAGATTCGGAAACTCTCTTGGATCCCAAAGCTCCTTAGGATAAATCTTTTTCCAGCGTGAAATATAAAGCCACTCGACAGATGCTATATGAGTGAGCGTTCCTCTTAGAGAATCAAAACTTCCTCCAATCTCTTTAACAAATTGCTCCTTACTAAGCTTCGACACCGTTTTAATAATGAGGTCATTTGCCCACTTGTTGTAGGCGTAAATAAACTTTATCTCAGACTTATTCATAGGGCTCAAATCATATAAGACACTTCATAATCGTCCATTCTTATAAAGTACACAGAAGTCAGCAGTCAAAACATAGGGGTTAAAAGTTATCTGACTCCTGACTTCTGATTCCTGTATTCTTACTTCTTTTCTTCCTTCTTCTGGTCATCTTTATGCGGAACCGGCTCCTGCGTAATCTCTATAGGCGCGATTTTAAACGCCTCGTTGTAATAAAAATTTGCCTGTACTGTGTCGCCTTTCATTTCATACATTTTTCCCAGCAGTGTAAGGACATGCGCAAATTCCCTTTTAAACTTTTCTCTGTATTCCGGAAACATCTTCGGATACCATTGTCTGAATTCATTTACCATCTGTTCAGATTTGACATACTCTTCCGCTATATAATATAGAACACACATATCATAATAAACTTCCGCTTCCTCATGATTTGGCAAGAGCTTTACATATTCCTCAAATTCTCTCAGCGCCATTTTGTAATACTTATTTCCGTTTTCCTTGTTTTTTACCCCACTCACATTCTTATCATCATCTTTAATCGCCATATACCTTTCTGCAACCGATACATACCAGTTAGCAAGACTTTTGTGCGCAGATGCTTTGAACCCTATAAGTTCAGAGATATATGTCCTTCTTCTTATGAACAGATCGACCTGTCCTGTACTCCTGGGAACCCTGCGGTAAAGCTGTCCCAAAAGTCTTTCAGTTTGCTCCCTTTTATAAAAATCTTTGTCGGAGAAATCGTATTCCCAATATTTCAGATCAATTTCACGAACATCATCTTTAACGACCTTCCAGAGACCGCCCGCCGGGATAAGTTTTAACCCATTTTTTAAAGGAAATTTGAGATAATCTCTCGTAAAAAACGGGCGATTAGTGTTCAGATAAATTACATCGTTTAATATCATATCACGTATATCCGGATAATTAAGCTGATATAACAGCCCTCCCATAGCCTGAACTTGCCCATAAAAATCATTTGAATAATCTCCTGTCGTTTTTTTCGGCAGTTCTATTTTGAAAAATGTTTTAAGATGAGTTCTGTACCAATCCTCCCACAGATAGTTTTTCATTAATATCGTGACATCCGTTCTATATCCGCGCACGATCTGAAGATAAAATGCATTCGCTACATCTGCATCATTAGTGAGCATCAGTATGGAATTTGGATCCACATTTTTCAAAATATTACGCGCAAGTTCCTCCGCATAAGGATAACTTTTTCTATCGAGCAAAGGATAGTTCACAATAACCATTGGCGCAATTATGAGAAGTGATGCGGCTGACAATAAGATGTTTCTTAAATTTATTGCGACTAACTGAAGAATTGTGTAAAGACCGGCCCCAAGCGGTATAGACAGCAGCGCATATCCGGTAATCATCCACATATCATATTCGCTTCCCCGAAGATATGCCCAAGCAGTAAAGAGCTCAACCATATATATCATAAAGATAAAACCTGCAAGACGTTTATTGAGCCTGAACAGCTTCCACTGTCCTATCAAAACAAATATTGTCCCAAAAACAAAATACTCTTCGTAAAATAATCTGAAAAATGTCGCAAACCTGTCCCACGGAAGATAAAACCATCCTACGGGATCGCCCCCCCACTGAAACGCAAAGATCCAATAGAAAAATCCCTTGGCAGTCGAAATATCCGCAAACTGAAAATAGCTGTTGTACTGAGGAATAAGAAGAAAATATAAATGCGGAACTATATAAGATGCAATCAGCGTAGCCGAAAACATCACAAGAATCTTCCACTGTTTAAAAACTCTCCAGTTAACAACCAACATGAATACATATGTTGCCACAAGCGGAGTCGACATCATTAAGTGAGTGCTGAACGAACATCCCGACAACAGAGCAATCCAAAATAAGTACTTAACCTGAATATTTGTAAGCTTATCACTGAAACGACCAAGTCTTCCCAGACGGAAAATCAGATAATATGCTCCCATTATGAACATTATAGCCATTGAGTAGACCTCTCCATTGAGCGCCTGTGACCATGGATAAAATCCCAGCCCAAAACTGATCCCGGCAACAATCGGGCATACAACAGTCCCTATTCCCCACGAAGACAACATGGCTGCAGCTGCACCCTTTTCATAAAACGCAAGGCCTAAAGTAATAAACTCATATACAATCAGAGCGATAACAGCACTTGCTGTGGCGGAGCAAAAAGCAGAAACCAGACTTACGACCATAACAAAATCAAGTCCTAATAGATCAGTAAACACTATAGTTGCAAGCTTGCTGATCAGCATATGGAGAGGAAATCCGGTTGTCGGAGGGATGCCAAAATCTTTAATAGCCGACAGATATATTCCAGTATCCTGCCAGTATGTATATGGCCCTACTGTAAGCGCATAAAATATGAACGTTACAGCAAAAACAACTGCTGCAACAATCTTTTTATTTATCGCCTCCGTGTACATACGGAGATAATAAAAAGGAATATCAAAGATGGAAGATGGAATATAGGGGACGGCAAACCCTATATTCTATATTCCATATTCTATCTTCTATATTCTTATAATTGACGATATGAGAGTATCGATGGAAGCGCGGGGGGTATTAGAAAATAAGAAAAGCAGGACAATAAAACTGCATTTATTGCCAACATATAATTCAAGATACTTTGCAATAATACCTCAAACAACCAGAATCTTCGAGATCAGCCCGGAAATAATTCAGGGCAATGTAAATGCAGACTTAACCGAAAAGATTTCTGATGAACTTCATACACTTCAAAAACTGGGATTTCTTTGTGAATGCAGTCCGGTAAAAAACGAAACGGAATTAGAGGGAATCAGAATGCATATCGCGCATGCCTGTAATCTCAGGTGCAAATATTGCGACGTAAATCAGGGACAATACAGCGGGAGCGGATTCATGCCAGCTTCCACTGCCAGAAAAACCGTGGACTTTCTTGTATCAAAATCCAGCTCATCCGAACTGAAGATAATATTCTGGGGAGGTGAACCACTCCTCAACTTCAGTGTGATTACGGATACGATCAACTACGCAAAATCCAGATATCCTGAGATTCGATTCAGCTACCAGATACACACAAATGGAACACTCATAAACAGAGAAATGATGGAGACTCTGCGAAACAATAGAATCAGCATGACTATAAGCCTTGACGGATACAGACAACTGCACGATAAAAACAGAGTTGATCCCCATGACAATGGAACCTGGGATAAGATATCCGATAATATCCAACTGCTAAATAGACATAACATCACTACAAACATTTCATGCATAATCACAGAACAAACCAATATAGAGCCTGCATCGATATACAAACAACTAAAAGACCATTTTCCATTCGTCAAAAATATCTCTGTCAAATATGAAAAATCATACATCAACTCTACAAGTGGTGAGCTCACGCAGAATCTCATTGAGCTTGATAAAACAACAGAGGAATATGTATCTGGAACCGGACGCATAAAAACTCCAAAATCGATCGTAAGCATGCTTGTAAGCAGAATGTTGAAGGGGTACGCCGATGACATCTCCTGCCCACATGGGAGCAAATGGGTTTCTGTACTGCCGAACGGAAACATCTACCTTTGCCACCATTCAGCTATGGGAAATAATCCGGAATTTCTCGCCGGGAATATTGAGACTCTATTTAACAGCACAAAACTAAACAATATTATAAATGGAACAAGCTCAAAATGCAGAGACTGTTTTGCGCTGAATTTATGCAATAACAGAGGATGCCATCTTTCAAGAGTGATAAGAAAAGAACCTCTTGCATGGCAATGTGATTTAACATTTGCTCAGATTAATGAAATACTTGAATATCTTTCATCTAACACTTTTGAAGAAGTTCTGGGAAAGTTCATCTCAAAAACTGATCTTGAAACCCTGCTATCCGCAACGCTTCTCAGACAAAGACTGCACTACATAAAACCGCTTGCTGTCAGAGGGTGCAATAAATGCGGCGGAAATAAAGATCAGTTTGCGCAGATAGAGTTTGCCGGCACAAATTCCACCATAAAAATCTAATCTATTCGCTGTTTAAATTGTTTAATATAATATCGATACAATTATGAGAATCTTGCTTTTCATCAGTTCAGCGCTGGTTGCATTAGGTTCCGGCCAAGAGGAAAAAGGTACAAAAACTAATGAAAAAAAGAAAATAGCAAAATTCGAGCCCCCTGACGGCAAAGTATATCATGGATTTGGGCAAAACTTTGGCAAAGGGAAATATTTTGAAGGGCTCAAAAATCCCGGGATATTCCCCCTTGTAGAAAATATATTCAGTTCTATCCCCGGGACAAGGAGCGGTTCGGCTCAGGTGATAAGTAAAAAACTGGAGGAAATTGCAAGTGAAAAAAGGGTCCCTATGTTAAGCATCGCTTTTAATTCCGGCAAGAATCCGACCGACTCAGAGATAGCCCGCACTGACAAATACGATGAGCTGATTAATGAATACGCAACTCTAATAAAACAATTTTCAAAACCGATTTTTATCAGGCCCGGATTTGAATTTAACGGATCATGGAACAAGTACACACCTGTCGATTATGTACTAGCATTCAGAAAACTCGTAGACAGATTCAGGGCGAAAAAGATCACAAATGCCGCATACTTATGGTGTTATGAACCTAATGGTCCGGACGATTTTGGAGCATCCGTTGACGGACAAATGAAATGGTATCCCGGTGATGATTATGTCGACTGGTTCAGTCTTGATGTATTTTATTCAAGCTCTTTCGACCCTGACTCGCCCGACACAGGACGAGGTAAAATAACAGTAAAAGCAAGATCTGAAAAATTTCTTAAGATGGCCAGAAAACATGCCAAGCCTGTTTTTCTTGCAGAAACATCATCATCAGGAGTCAATATAACTTCAGATGAAAATGACGGCAAAGATGACTGGGAAAGCTGGTTTAGAAAGTTTTTTGACTGGATTGCTTCCCGCCCGGAGATCAAAGGATTTATTTATTTCAACAATGACTGGGCCAATACTCCATGGGACAGATGGGGAGACTGCAGAATAGAGATAAATTCATATATACTTAAAAGCTACATAAAAGAAATGAAGAAGAAACGCTACATTCATCAGCAAGACGGATTAGTCAAATAAACCTGTCAATTTATAAAAGCATATGCCCTGCGTGTTCCCCTAAAATGCATTGCAAAAACTTTTGCGTTAGGAGACGTGACTTGATTTAGAGAATCAAATGCTTCCTTGACTATTTTTTCAATAGATTTGTCCCCTGAAAGTTTACACGCATAAGCAAGTCCAAACAGATTTAAAGTTGACATGCCATTAGAGGCGGTTTTCATTTTATCCTTACGATAATTAAACGCCTTTGCATCAGGGTTCCATTGGGTTCGCGTCCAGTATTCAGCCCATTTCACAAGACAGGATGAAACCTTTTCATCATTTGTCTTTTCGTGATATCTGGCGAGCGCCTCCATACCAATACCGGAATGTATACTGCCTTTACATCTGTCAATGGAACTTTCCACAAGGGCGTAAGCAAGTTTTTGACAAAACATTTTTATCTGTTTATGCAGCTCAGGATCAGAATATTCGGTCAGATCCCAGATCGATAAAAGATTTATCAATGGCCAAGCAATCTCCCGAAATTGCAATAATCCTTTGGATTGTACTGATTTTTCATATGACTTTAAAATTCCGGGAATAAGCTCATTGACGTGATGCCACCCTATTTGCAACGCAGTCTCACGTGAAAATTCATCTGCAGTCAAGAAGTAAGATATTACAATCATTTCTGCCAAAGAATGGCCTCCTGCGTGTCTGGTTCTTGAATCCGGGAACTTGTCAACATGGAAGATCGGGAATTCATCCCATGACCCGCCATACCTTTCAAAAAAGGGTTTAAATACTGCATTCACATCCGTGAATCCAAATTTTTCAATCCAATCCATTGTTGAGAGATACTCAAACAGTCTGCGCATGTTCCACTCGCCAATCTGATCCTCATCAATATCCTCAAACTCATCCTTAAGTTTTTTCAGATAATACTCAATCAGGTTTTGCGCTATTTCTTTTGAAAGAATATTGATCCTTGCATCGAAAGATTCATCCTTGTATTTATTTAATACTTTTTTTGCTTTTAATGACGCTTCAGAATTTATCAGGTCTTTTATGACAGCTATCACTGATTTTGATGACTGTTTATAATACGGGTGTTGCTGTATCCCCGTTTTTATATTCTTCTCCAGCACTGAGATAAAGTGCGCCAGCGCAGAGTGCAGGGTCGCCCTGTGCTGATAGACTCCACCATCGGGTGAAATGCACATATCTCTAAAAAAGAGAGCCATATCTTCTGCGCTTTTTAGATATTCCTGATTTCCTGTACTTATGTAGGCAAGAAACAAACAGGTTGCAGGGTCATACTCCTGATTAAAATAACCGCAATATGCGAGATTATTCTTTTTCCCCTCAAAAAAATCCCCATAATTTTTCCAGCCTGAGTTTTTAGGATCTGAATCTCTTTTTGTGATGATTTTTTGATATGATCTCGCAAAACTATCTTCAAAAGATTTCGGTATATCTGTCGGGAATCCGCCAACAACCCCGGTTTGATGAAAATACTCGGGAGTAAAATATGGTCTGACGCAAGCTTCCGGGCTGCTTTCATCCGAACTAGCCTGATCAAAACCCCATACCTCCCAGCTCCTGCCGACTCCGCAATCTACCGATTCGCTGCCGTTAAAAAACTCGATTTCCACCTTCTTCCCACCATGATTTTCCGATATTTTAGTCCCAAGTTGTTTCGCATTTCTAACACTGACATTTTTGTGCGGGACTGTTGCCTTCAACACACTCCAGTTATCCTCATCCTTCAGCTGTTTTATTTTGAACCTGTATCTCGTTACTCCTAAAGTATTAAAAGTCGATATCGCCACTGCTCCTTTCGTGATATCTTTTTTGCTGTCAAAATATCCGTAATAGATTACTTCAGAGTAAATACTATCACTTGCTGTCGTTTTAGATGTCTCGATTTTGAACTCATAATTTTTAGATCCGTCAAAAAGCACAAATTGTACATCGGGGTTAAGATTAAGATCTTCAGATAAAGATGGCTTTTTTTTCTTTTCATTATAAACATTCAGTTTAAATGTCTTTTTTTCTAAAGGGTTCAAGTTTTCCGCAACAAAAACTATATTCACCCATTTAATGCTGCCATCAGGCCAGTAAGCAAGCGGTCTGCTACTCGCATTTACAGCCGTTCCATTATCGCTTATATTCAAATTTTCTGTGGATGAAAGAACCCCTTTCTTAAATGGGAACCCTCCTTCCACAATCAAATATTTGTGAAAAATACCATCTGGATTTCTTGCAATAATTTCTATTTCATCTGTTGAACCTGTATAAGAAAACGACAGCAAACAGATTAAGGGAGTTGTAAGCAAAAAATATTTACTTACAAAATACGGCATGCCAGTAAATATAAAAATACTTTCATTTTCTTCAAACCTATTAATCTAGATTGTTCAACAATTCAGATTATTTGGAGCCCTGTTCCTTTACGGGCGTTTTGACTTCAGGTATGTTTGAAATGAATTGTTTCGCTTTATCCTGATAAATCTGAGCAATGAAAGTTTCCCCTTTTGACCTGTGTATCTCGCTTAGTATTACAAATAATTGTCCTAAATTCGGTCTGGACATTAACTGTTCCTGCGGAGACTGTTGGCCGCGCAACTCAGAGTATTTGTCTATATATTTCATGGCAGAGTCGTAATCACCTGTTTTATAAGAAACAGTCGCTGCTGCGAACATCAGATTTAAATTTTTTCCATCTGGAACCATTTCGACAGCCCTTTTATAAAGTCCCTGCGCTTTCTTGTAAAATTCAAGAGAGTCCTCCTTTTTCTGCGCCTTCTCACTTCCCTGCGCCATGAAAAAGTACCAGTCTGCAAGGGTTAAAAGTGACTGCGCTTTAAATTCAATAAGAGTTTCAATATATGTTCGTCTTTGTATATCAAATGAACCGTCGCCATAATATGTATACTTCGGCGCGAGTTTGCGCTCACTTTTTTTTAATTCCGATAAATCTGCAGTAGAAAATTTATACTCCCAATAACGAAGTTCTACCTGCTGCTTTTTTTCTATCTTTAAAAATGCCCCTGACGGCACAGCAAAAACGCCATCAACAAGAAGATCTGGTCTTTTAATACAGAATATGTGCCGAGTGGCGTGATTGTATCGAATCAATTCAGCAGTTACAGCCTCTGCCTCATCAACTCCGGGAGGCACGAATATCTGGGGAGGGAGAAGCAGTTTATGAACGAGCTGAAGTTGTTCAAGATACCAGTTTACCCTCAAATAATCTCTGACTACAACAGTAACATCTTTTCTAAAATTCTTTACGCTCTGCATGTAGAAAGCTGTAGATATGTGAGAATCTCCTGACAAAATCAAAATCGAATTGAGGTCTAAGTTCTTTAATACATTAGATCCGAGCTCCTGCGCATAAGTATATTTAGATCTGTCAATAATATGATAATTAACAAAGATAGAGTTCCCTACTGCTGCAAATGCAAACAACCCGGAAAGGGCGCGCATCCGGACAACATAAATAAAATAAGCGGAAAAAAATGAAAGTGCTGCAAACAATGGAATAATCCACATGTCATATTCGCCTCCATGCAGATAGCACCATGAACCAAACAGCGAAAGAGAACAAAAAACAATAAGAGCCCAGAATAGTTTCCTGTAGTTTTTAAAGAATAGGACTCCGCCTGCGCCTACACACAACAAACCTCCGATCATATACTGTTCGTAAAAAATCCTGGGATAGTCTGCAAGTCTGTCGAGTGGAAAAGAAAACCATCCGCCTCTTCCTGTCCATTGAAAACCTGTGATGTACTGCAATATTCCAGAAAAGGAACTTAGGTCTCCAAAGTAAAAATAGTTCTCTTTCGATGGAACAAAAAGATACAGATATGGCAGCAAAAATGACGCAAACGCAACAGCGCAAAAAATCCCAAGAGTTTTAGCGCAACTTTTTCTATGTGGATTGATTAAGAGGCAATACACAAACATCCCGGCAAATGGAAGCGCCATCATAAGATGATTGCCTAATGCAAGTCCCCAGACAGCCGCAATGATAAACAATAATTTCATCTGCTCTTTGGTAAGAATCAATTCCAGAGGTCCGAACCGCGCAAGCTTCATTAAAAAATACAGAACAAGCACGCTCAAAAGTGCCTGCATACTGTAAATTTCTGCGTTGACTGCCTGGCTCCATGTGTAAAAACCGAAGCCGAACAACAAGCCTCCAAATACCGAACAAATAGCAGCCCACAGATCAGATTTTTGATCATGGGTTTTTTGAGCGCTCCCAAAAAAAGGCGCTCCATAAACAAATAACTCATATGTTGTAAGTGCAATCACAGCATTTGCAGCGGCTCCGCATATTGCAGAAAAAAGATGGACTGTAATCGTAAAATCCAGGAAAGAAAATATCACGGTTGTAAGTTTCGCGAGAATAATATATAGCGGGAATCCTGTAGCCGGAGTAAGTCCGAGCTCCTTGACTGCGGCTAGATACATCCCTGAATCCTGCCAGTAGACAAAGCCTCCGATGGTAAGCACGTAAACTGTAAGACTAACAGCAAATGTAATCGCGATTATTTTAAAACGCATACCCATCCGCATAAGTTTATTGCCTGCAACCGCACTTGCAAGAACCTGTCCACACCTGTATCCTGACCCCTGTATTCTGTCTGCTTGCGCCAGTATTCTATCTTCCACATTCTATATTCTTCTTGTTCTCCTTGAAATCTCTCCAAGTTACGTATAATATTTATTCCTATGATATTTGATTTTCAGTATCTGCTCTTTGCGGGTCCAGGAATTATATTAGCCCTTATAGCGCAAGCTTACGTAAAGAAAGCCTACGCTGAAGCATCGAAAATAAGGAGCAGATCAGGCTACACAGGCGCAGAAATAGCTGAAATGATCCTTAAAGCGCATAATATCAGCGATGTCGGGATCGAACCGACGCATGGAGTGCTTACTGACCATTATCACCCTGTACAAAAAAAATTGAGACTTTCAGAGGGAAATTACTCCGGAGAAAGCCTTGCCGCAATAGGAGTTTCAGCGCATGAAGTCGGCCACGCAATCCAGCACAAACAAAATTACTTTCCTATGTACATAAGAAGCGCCCTCGTCCCGATAAGCATGATGGGCTCTAATTTTTCATACATCCTTTTTATGATAGGCATGTTCATGTCAACTGCGGCAATAGGTAAAACTTTAATGCTCGCTGCTATCATTATGTTTGCCACGTGCGTTTTATTCGCGATAGTAACAATCCCCGTTGAAATAGACGCGTCCAGAAGGGCGCTTAAAATCCTGGTCAGCAACGGCATTCTGGGAAATGATGAAATCGGACCGGTAAAAAAAGTGCTGACAGCAGCCGCACTCACATATATTGCCGCCGCAGTACAGGCGCTGCTTATTCTGCTGTATTTCGTTATGCGTTATATGGCAGCAAGCAGAGACGATTAATTTCAATTTTACCAAGGCTGCCTTGAAAAAATTTATTTGCGTCAGATCTACTTGTATAATGAATCTAATGACAAACTGGAAAGATAGGATAACTGCGGATCCTGCGGTTTGTCATGGTAGACCTTGTATCAAGGGCACGCGGGTATGGGTTTCTTTGATCATCGAAAACCTTGCGGCAGGGATATCCGAGGATGAGATCCTTAAGGCATATCCTTCTATTGCTTCAGAGGATATAAAAGCCGCGCTTTCCTACGCTGCCGAACTTACAAAAGAGTCATATATACCAGCAAGGAACGGCCATAAAGGTGAAGCTTAAGCTTGATGAATGTCTTGATGTTCGGTTCGTCCACACCCTTGAAAAAGCAGGGTTTGAAGTAGCTACAGTATATAGTCAGAAAATATCAGGATCGGACGACTGGAGCTTGTATGAGATCTGTAAAGCGGAAGAGAGAGTTTTAGTGACACTAGATTCTCATTTTACTGATATTTTGAGGTACCCTTCAGCAAATACAAAGGGAATCGTAGTTTTACGGGGACATGATGGTCTCTTTCCCACTGTCAGTGTTTTAGTAGATGTTCTTATCGATGGTATGAAAAATAATTCTCCTATAGGTAAATTGTGGATCGTTGAAGAGAACAGAATACGCATCAGAGGTCAATAGCTGTCAATCATCACCGCCGCAGTCCAGGCGCTGCTTATCCTGCTATACTTCATCATGAGATATCTGGCCGCCAGCAAGGATGACTAACTCATAAGTTACAAGTTCCAAGCTGCACACCCTGTATTCTGTCTACTGACTTCTGATTACTGATTTCTATTTCCATTACTTGCATTATATTACCGACGATGCAATATACCATCCTATGAAAAAAACGAACTTGATTTTGATTTTTTTGATCTTTCTAACCGCTAATTGTCAGACAAACAGCCCTGTTAATGAGAACAACAAAAAGGAATTTAAATCAGGACAAAAAGACTTTACCGAGATCATAACAGGCCATGAAAAAAGCAGCGGGATGTTCACTATATATAAAGGCAAGGACACGCTTTATTTTGAAATCCATTCAGCAACCTATGGTCAACAATACGGTTTTAACTGCGCTTTAGTCAAAAACATCAGCGACATGTACCAAAGAAACAGCTCGATAGGTTCAGCGGTGATAGAGTTTCAGAAAAGAGGAGACCGGGTCTCCTGCGTAAAAAAGAATGTAACCTTTACGGCAGATCAGAATTCCGATGTCTGGCACGCTGTGAAGGATTCATTTCCAGATTCAATAATTACTCAAAAAGCTGTTGAGTCTGTAAATCCTGCAAACAACGCAGAGATCGTAAATTTCAAGGATATGTTTATACAATCATTTGACCTATTTGATATGGGCGCTAACGGATTCTCTCTTGATAAAGAATCCTCAGCAATAGACTGGATCCAAAACAATCCTGATAACATTGCTATCCAAATGACCTACCATTTCAAAAAAACAAATACAAACGCAAACGTGTGGTGGTGGGACTGGTATCCGAGACCTGCTCCCGACAACAACAATATCCAGGTCATTCTGCAATATAACCTTTATAAATTACCGGAAATCGGTTCATTCAGGCCAAGACCATCTGATTCCAGAATCGGGCTCTTTGAACATATAGTGAAAGATTATACAGCCATTGAAAACAGAGAGAGCGCCTTCAGACATATGGCTATCAGATTCAGGGTTGAAAAAACTGATCCGTCCCAGAAAATTTCAAAGGCAAAAAAGCCCATTACTTTCTGGATAGAAAAAGGCGTTCCAAAACATGCGCGATCTTTCATAAAAGATGCCACCCTCTGGTGGAATACTGCTTTCGAAAAAGTAGGAATCAAAGATGCAATCGAAGTGCTTGAACAACCTGATAGCGCGACATGGAACGGATCAGATATCCGCTACAACGTCATACACTGGAATTTTTCAGACGACCTGAATTTTTCAGGGACGGCCGGCCCGAATGTTATCGACCCGCGCACCGGTGAAGTACTACAGACACATGTATGGCTCAACGCCGAATTTTTCAGCTATGCAGCACTCAGATATCTTACGTACATAGGATGGGCAGCTCCTCCGCTGACAAAACATCAGCAAATAAGAAAAAATTTCTGCAACCGTCTCCAAAGTTTTTCGTCACAACTTGCATTTGCAAGACTTGTCCTTAAAAACCGCGGGATCATCATGGACGGGAACAACGAAGAAAAGCGTTTTCTAGAACAGACATTCAAAGAGCTGGTCGTTCATGAAGTCGGACATGCAATCGGGTTCGGACATAATTTCAAGGCAAGCCTTTTATCAAAATCCAGCGATGCGCTTATAAAAGGAATCCCGTCAAGTAAACCTTTTTCAGGTTCAGTGATGGATTACAATCCGATCTATATACCACCAAAGGATTCCACATCATGGAACTATGTATTGACCAGGCTGGGACCATACGATGAGCTTGCTGTTGAATATCTGTACAATCCTCTGGATAATTCGACGCCTTATGAAGAACTACAAGCGCTCAATAAAATAGCAGAAAAAGCAGAAACAGAGCCGGGGCTCATATATGATGACGGCATGCTTTTAGATATCGATCCATACTCCAGTATGGATGATATAGGAAATGATCCCCTCGCTTTTGCCGAATCAAGGCTGCAAATGATAGGGGAAATCCTCCCAAATCTTCACAATCTTGTGCTCAAAAATGATAAAGATTACCATCAGCTAAGGTGCGCAATGGATGCCTGCGTATTTTCAATTATGGCAGATTATATTTTTATCTGCTCTTCATACATCGGAGGTCAGCACATTTCCCGACACTATGCCGGCAAAAACAAGCAGGACCCTATAAAACCTGTCAACTTCGAAAGGCAGAGAAATGCCCTGGAGATACTTTTTAAATATATTCTTTCCGGCGACTACTACGTTTTTCCAGCAGAGCTAAGAAATAAGCTCAGTAAAACATTCCTTTACGACTGGAATCTTGCTCCCAGTCAAATGAGCAACGTATACAGCATAGAACAAAGGCTAGGATGGATCACTACATATACAATGAACATGCTTCTCGATATTAATCGCCTTGACAGGATACAGGATAACGAAAACAGGACAAGTGATGACAAAATACTCTCGCTTCCGGCATATTTCAGACTACTAACAGATTATATCTGGAGCAGTCTCGAGAAAGACTCCCCTGTAGCCTTCAAAGACAGCGGGAAACCTCTAGGTTTTAACCGCCGTCTGCTTCAAAATATCTATGTAGACAGGCTGGAATCGCTTCTTTTGGGGCAAAGTGGAGTGTCGCACGATATAAAAAGCCTTGCCAGGTCAGAGCTCAATGAGCTTAAGATGAGGGTTGAAGAATCAATAGGCAATTTTCCTCGTCTTGATCCATATACAAAAGCCCATTTACATAATCTGTTTGACAAAATAGACAAAATACTGGAGGCTCAGAAACAGGAACCTGCTAAATAACAGAAAATTATACTTTACTACTCACTTGAACTTTTCAATTTAGATTTTAAAGTTAGAACTTGTATAAAGAGGGAGGGAAATC
>JACQRL010000355.1 GCA_016206485.1 Planctomycetota bacterium
GGATACAGGATTCAGAAGTCAGGGGTACTGATTTTGTATAAAAAACTTTTACTAGTTATTGTGACCTGTATACTATCCACTTGTTTTTTAAAGGAGGTTGTATGAAGAAGGTAATGATTGCATTTGCTTTGTGCTTTTTTGGATTTATGGGAAACGCTTACGCGGTGGAGAATAACAGTAATAATGAGTTTAATTTGTATAAATTCTCAAATAATGTTCATACTCCATCAACAACAGCGGATGTTTTTCTAAGGCTTGGTTACTACGATTTCCAAAGCAGATGGAAACCCAAAGATGATAATTTGTGGGATTCCAGTGATATAAAACAGCAGCACGTTTTCATGGGTATTGGTATTGACAGTCCAGACGTGGGGTTTGAATTTAAATTCGGAGGCGCTGACATCACATCAACGGAGATTTTCGATAATGGGGATGATTTTGAAGATGCAGCAATGATTTTTATGGCCCTAGAATTAGACTTTACTTTCTATACTACAGAAATTTTCAGCATAGGCGGGTTTGCTACCTTCAACTTTTATGGGCCATATGATGATGAGACTGATTTAACTGCTATACTAACAGAAAGATTGGATTTGGACAGCAGGTGGGGAACAGAAGTCGGATTGCTTTTTAAAAATCCCCGCGATGCAAATATTAATATCTGGTGGGGTCCATACTATTACATCAATTATCTGAAAGCAGAGTCCACGATTACAAATAATACGACAAAAAAGGAGACACTCTTTGATACAAAATACAGGGAAAATGGCCGGGCAGGATTGAGGGCCGGAGCAGGTATTCATGTTGGAAGCGGTGTGGATATCACAGCTGAAATCTGGACGAAGAGCAAACTTTCCTGGCTTGTTGGAATAAACTTTTACTTCTAGTGTTTGGGATTGGTATAGCGCAAACGCTTGTAGAAAGTTCAATAATGATGTTTTTTGAGAAGGCTCTAATTATAAAATTTAAATTTAAATGCGGAGTTTGTCTATGAAGTCTGTACGTAGTTTTCTGGTTATTCAGGTAGTCTTGATGTTTGCTGTCGGCTGCAGTTATACGGCCGAAAGAAAAGAAAGCACTAATAAACAGTTTTTAAGAGAGGAAATTGTTTCAAATCAGATAGACAAAAGTCTCCTGCTCAGGATAGAATCGAAACCCACCGCAGTTAGTCCATATTTAGGAGGTACTACCAAAGGCGCAGAAACAGAATTTGAAAATGTTGTGAATATCTATCAGGAAATAGATAAGATAAAAATGGCGACATCGACACTTGGCGCAGGTACAAATATTCTCATCTGGACTCTTGGTTGGGTAGTTGTCGCGCCTCTTTGGGCGTATGCTTCTTATCAGGATGACATGAAAAAGGAGTCAAACTGGAGACTTTCAAGTTCTCCCGGCAGTTATAATTCTACAGGCAAAGGTTCTCTAGTTACAAACGTGTATTATAACAGCAAACCGGGCAACATAGTTAAGGATTCTCAGTCATTTAAAAGAAAGAAACAAGGTGGTTTGTATAGGGAGTTTCCTGCTGATAACTCCAAAGTTACTTTGAAATGCCAAAACTTTCCGGATCTTGTTGTTGAACTGCAGGTTGACTCGGGCGGTAAGTTCTCTGTTGATACTACAGGTCTGCTTAATCAAATATTTACAAGACAGAGTGGTAAGCCGCTTGGAACGAGCCTTGCTGTAAGCGCATCTCATGGCAGTCTTGGCTCTGCAAATACTGTTATACAATTAACTGACAAAGAAGTAATTGATGTTGTTACAAACGGCAAAGTAGACTGGTCAGGCGGCAAAGCTTCTGGTATTCCATATCCTGTTGCTAATGTTGAAATGATTACAACAGGAACAATCGGATCAGGGGAAGAAGTCAGGCTCAGGCTTCATGTAGACAATACAACAGGAAAGGGAGATATATATAAACTTTATGCAATAACCAATTGCAGTGATGATCAAAGACTCAGCGGCAAGTACATACTTGTAGGAAAGGTCAAGACAGGAGAAAAGAAAACAGTTGAGACAGTTTTTGTTACGGGAGAGGAACTTTTTGATAGAAATTTAAAAATAACATTCAATTTTGTTGAACTTAATGATTATGTTCCTCAGGATCAGTCGCTTGAATTTTTTGTCAAAGCAGTTAATCACGCTGACTTTGCGATAACAACACAGGTATTTGACGGGCAGGGGGGACGAGGAATAGGTAATGGGAATGGTATTCTGGAGAAGAGAGAAGGCCCTGAGTGCCAGGTAGCTGTTAGAAATACAGGAAACGCCCCTTCAGGTAAAACAACAGTCGAGGTTATCGGACTTCCGGCTAATAATCCTGATTTAGTGATTTTTGGTCAGCTTAAGAAAGAACTTCCGGGTCTTGGAGTAGGGGAAGTTGTGACACATTCATTTGATATGTCACTTAAGCACAAATTTACAGATGATAGAATAAAATTTAAAGTGATTGTCCGTGAAACCGCATTCAATATTGAAAGATCAGAAGATGTTGAATGGGTTATTGGACAGGAAACAGAAAAGAAAATTCTTGTAGTTAATAAATCAGTAGAGGTTTTAGATGAGAAAGTTCAGTTGTATGCCGGGGCTTCAAAAGAAACAGACACAATCGGATACCTGCCCAAAGGAACCAAAATACTTGCAAAGGCGTGGCTCGGCGATTTTTATCAGGTAGAACTCGGCGGCGGGCAGATAGCCTGGATAGATACGTCAAAAGTTCAAGAAGTTATTAAAGAATCTGAGGCGGATACATCTAAAGTAGTTCCTCCTAATATTGTGTTTGAATCAGATAATATCCCGATGATTGCCGTAACTTCTCCTAAAAATGGATATATAACTGATACAAAAAGGATCAAAATAGAAGGATTTGCTCGCGATGATAAAGGATTAAAAAACATATCTATTTTGATTAATGGTTCAAAGGTAAAAGAAACCGCTTTGAATGGAAGCAAGATAACTTTTGCGGAAGACGTGGAACTGTTATCGGACGGTTTGAATAAGGTTGAAGTCATTGTTGAGGATATAAAAGGACAAAAAGATCTGATGCCTCTTGAGATAAGCTACTTCGGAAAATTCCCGATACTTAAGGGCTTCTATAAAAACATATGGGCGGTAATAATAGGGGTTGACCAATATAAAGATAGAACGATTCCTGAGCTCAGATATGCTGTCAGGGATGCTAAAGGAATAGAATCTCTGGTGAAAGAACACTTAATCTCAGGCAAAGTCCTTACTCTTTACAATGCAGATGCGACCAGGGATAACATTTTAAAGCTGCTTCAGGGTGAGCTGGCAGAAGTGGATGAAGAAAGCGCAGTATTTGTTTACATAGCATGTCACGGGAAAACTTTTGAAACGTCAAAAGGTCCTCTGGGAGATCTTGTCCCATATGATGGAAGCTTTAGTGAAAGGGAAAGATATAAAAATATATCCATGCAGATTTTTAAAGATGATATTGCAAAACAAATCAAAGCAAAGCACATGCTCTTTGTTGTGGATGCATGTTACGGCGGAGTCCTTACAAGAGGCGTTGGTATTAAAAAAGAGGATGTTGATCTGTTGAGGACTGATTCATACTTAAGTGATGTTAAGTCAAAGGAAGCAAAGATAGTCATGACAGCCGGAGCTGACAGTGAACAGGTTCTCGATAAGGGTTTTGAGGGGCACTCTGTGTTTACCGGAAGACTTATTGAGGTGCTCAGAACTTCAAGTCATTTTGTTTCATCTAAAGAACTTTTCTCGCAGGTTAAATGGAAGGTTGAAGAGGATGCCGCAAGAGTAAGCCACAAGCAGACCCCTCAGTATGGATATTGGTGGGGGGATGGGGATTTCATTTTTATAAAGAAGTAACGCCCAGTTGATAGTTGCTAGTTCGTAGTTGGAAGTTTGCAACGAATATTAACAGTTCGAAGCTCATTGTTCAACTTCCTGTCCAATGATTATTCAAGCTTTTATTTTGTAAGTACCACTTAACTTTTAAGATTAAGAAGTGATTTGCTGAGTTAAGTTTAAAGTTAAAAGGAGGAGTAATGCGAAGAATAATTTTAATTTGTTTGTCAGGAACACTCTTATTTAATAGCCAGGTTTCATGCTCTGTACCTTCGAGTAACGAGGGCAATAAAGAAGATAGCAAAACGGATTTGTCGAAGAAGGCAGAAAAGAATGAAGTTATTGATAATACGGTACAGGAAGATGAAAAATACAGCCTGTCGATTACACCGTTTATAAATCAGTTTTTCACGAACCTGGGTTTTGATAAGGCGAGAATGAGGCAGGAGGCTATAGCCAGTGCAAAGACTATAGAAAAGGATGCTGAACAACTTGGCGTCGGCATTTCTGAAGGCGCCTATCGTCTTTTACTCAGACAGTCATTTGTCGGCAACGATTTTCCTATATATGCCATTGCTATTTCACCTGATAACAGGTTTATGGTTTCTTCTGAGGTCTGTCATGAGCACGATAAATGCGCGCATAAACAACATACAGTGAAATTGTTGGATTTAAAAACTTTTTATGAGTTGAAAAGTTTTGCCTTTAATAATTCGATTTGGGCTGTAACTTTTTCTCCGGATAGTAAATATTTTGCCGTAGCAGACGGGTGTCTCCGCTGGCCATGCCCTCATAAGGGTCATCCCATTTGGATTATAGATGCTGTTACTTATAAAGATATTACTTCATTGTCAGGACATGAGAGCGATGTATATGCGCTTGCTTTTTCGTCTGATGGAAGATATCTGGCATCCGGAGGCAGGGATAAAACAGTAAGAGTTTGGGATACTTCTTCGTGGAAGCAGTATAAAAATCATACGCTCCACACCGATTCAGTGTTCACGGTATCTTTTGCTTCTGTTGATGGAAATTATGTGTTATCCGGAAGCGCCGATAAGACAGTGAAATTGTGGAGGCTTTCTGACAACCAGCTGGTCAATTCTTTTGTAGGGCATACTGAAATGGTGAATCGCTTGGCGGTCTCTCCGAATGGAGAAATATTTGTGAGCGGTGGAGTGGATAAAATCGCCATGGCTTGGAGTCTCAGCACTTTTGACCTATTGTATGCCTTGTCAGGACATACAGGCGATATCCGATCTATAGCGTTTTCTCCTGATGGTAAAGTGATTGCGACAGGAGCGGCTGACAAAAGTCTAAAATTGTGGAACGCCTCAACTGGATATGAAATAAGTTCTATTAATTCACAGCATAACGGATATGTTAATGCCCTTGCTTTTACGCCAGACGGGCAGATGCTTATAAGCGGGTCAGGAGATAAATATCTGAGGGTTTGGGATTTGGGGCGCTATAAAAATGTGCCTTCTATTGCAGGAAAACATAAGGTGCAGAAAATACCCTGGGGATATCTTGGGATTAATCTCCAGATGTTAGGAAGTGATGAACTTCAGGAATATGGATTAGTAAATGGATTGAAAATACTAGTGTTGCAGAAAGATGCTCCTGCGGAAAAAGCAGGGCTCAAGGTTGGCGACATAATATTAACAGCTAACAACAAGGTGTTTGATTCGGCTTATGATGCAATCATAGAGATTAGATCGAAAGGAGCAGGGGGCAAGGCGCATTTTGAAGTGCTCAGCGACGGCAAGAAAAAGTCAGTTGAAGTGACTCTGGGATCTAACCCGTCTTGGCACATTGAAGAAGCAAGTCAGATTGAGGAATCGAACGGATCTTTTTTTGCTGCTGCTGTTTCGCCTGACCATAAATTATTGGCGACCACTTCAAAGAATGGAACGATAAGGTTGTGGGATATTGCTTCTAAAAAGAAAGTTGGTGTATTGGAAGAGGTGCTTGATCCGATAATTTCTCTTGGTTTTCATCCTGAATACCCGTTTCTGTTGTTTGGAGAGACTGCAAGTGGTGATGAGATTGCAACTCTTGTGACTGAAAAAGATAGTGTTGATTTTTCATTTGGGAAACCTGTCAGACCTCCATATCCTCTCGCGCGAGCGCAGATGCTTACGTCTGATACAATCAGCGCCGGAGAACAGGTTAAGTTCAATCTTGTCGTTGATAATACAAAGGGAAAAGGAGATCTGTATCAGGTAATCGCTTTGACGGAATGCGATACAGAGCCGTTGTTCGACAAAAAAGTTATATTAATCGGTTACGTTCAGGCTAAACAGGAGATGACAAAATCTGTTACGTTTGATACCGACTTTAAATCACAGAACAAACAGGCAACTGTCAAGTTCAGGTTCTCTGAACTGAATGATAATTATCCGGAAGGAATCACAGCTGTCGTAAATATCAAATCTCAGCCCAGACCGGACTTTGCTGTAACTGTCCAGGTGTTTGATGGCCAGAGCGGAAGAGGCACCGGAAATGCAGATGGAATCCTGCAGAGCAGGGAAAGTCCCGAGATACAGATCGCCGTAAGAAACACAGGGTTTTCGAGGGCGGTAAATTCAGTTGTTGAAATTTCGAACCTGCCTTCAAGGGAAGAAGGGGTCCAGATATTCGGAGATTTGAAGAAGAAACTTGGAGATGTTGATTCCAGCGGAGTCAACACACATATCTTCGAACTTTTGATCAAACCGATTTACAAGAAGCAGAGTGTGTCATTTAGGGTGAGGATTAGAGAGGATAGTTTTGGAATAGAAAAAACTGAAGAAGTAACGCTGGCAATTGGAAAGGCAACCGACAGGAAGCCGATATCTGTGAACAGATTATTAAAAGCGACTGAAGATAAAGTTCCCCTGTACAGCGGCGCTGGAAGAGACACAGATGTGCTTGGCTACCTGCCGTTGGATACTCAGATAATTGCTAAAGCATGGCTGGGAGAGTTTTATCAGGTTGAACTTGACAAGGGTGCTATTGCATGGATCGAAACATCAAAGCTCAATGAAATAAGCAAAGAAGATATTTCTAAAAATAAATCAGTGGAGCCTTTAAAGGTGCTTATAGAGTCTGATAACCAGCCAATAGTTGCAGTCCTTTCACCAGAAGCAGGGTATATTACGGATGAAAAAAGGATAAAGATTAAGGGTTTCGCAAAGGATGATAGAGGCGTAAAACGTCTTGAAGTTTCTATTAATGGGAAGATGGTAGTATCAAAGTCGGTTGAAGGGAGAAAGTATGATTTCTCTGAAGATGTAGAGCTTGAAGACGGATCGAATCGTATTGAAGTCGCTGTTGAGGATACAAAGAGCAACAGAGACAGGATGCAGATTGAAGTAAGCTATCTGGGCAGATATCCCATACTGAAAAATTTTTACAAAAATATCTGGGCAGTGATAATAGGTATTGATAATTATAAGGATGCCTCTGTCCCGGGGCTAAAATATGCTGTAAAAGACGCTAAGGGTATTGAATCTCTTCTGAGGAGCAATGTCGTATCGGGAAGGATAATAGGATTGTATAATGAAGAAGCAACGCGGGAAAACATAATGAAAATTTTGCAGGGAGAGTTGAGCGAACTCAAAAATGATGATGCTGTTTTTGTATATTTTGCCTGCCACGGTAAAACATTCCAATCTGAAAGGGGAACGTTAGGCGACTTGATCCCATATGACGGGAGTTTTAATGAAAAGGAAAGATACAAAAATATATCCATGCAGATTTTTAAAGATGATGTAGCCAAAAGTATCAATGCGAAACACATGTTTGTCGTAGTTGATGCATGTTATGGCGGGGTGCTTACGAGAGGAGTCGGCATTAAAAAAGAGGAAATAGGCGAGTTTAGAAAGAATGAATATCTTGATCAGGTAAAGAATAAAGAGGCGAAAATAGTTATGACAGCCGGCTCAGACCAGGAAGAAGTTTTGGATAAAGGACTGGGAGATCACTCCGTATTTACAGGAAGATTGATCGAGTCAATTCAGGAATCTAAGTTTTTTGTGAGCGCGAAAGAGTTATATGGTCAGGTAAGATGGAAAGTAGAAGAGGATGCCTCCAGAAGATCTCATAAGCAAACACCTCAGTTCGGATATTGGTGGGGAGATGGCGACTTCATCTTCATAAAGAAGTAACGCCTTCCTGTATTCTGATTTCTGTTATATAGTTCTGGGTTCACGGGTCGCAGTTCTCAGTTGTTTCCCTGTTTTCTATCTCCTGTCTGCTGGTTTCTGTTATTATAGTTCTATGATCTACGTTCCACGATCTATGATTTTTACTGTGTGTATATCCTGAACTGATCCATTAAAATCGTCTTGTATAACTGATTTTTTTGCGCTGGTGTCAGGTATTCACTTTTTTCGAGCGATTTGATGAACTTAATTTTGAGTTGCAGCTCATTTCTTGCAGAGACGCAATTTTGAATATCATTTATAAATGATTCGATGATCGGTTTGGACAGCTCTGATTGATTTGTGTCGAATTGAAGTTCGGTTTTTATGAATTTATCCAGTTCGAATCTCAATTTTTCTATGGATACCTCTTTAAGCCGTGGCTTGGTCCACGATTCTTTTAGCGCGGAAACATTAAGGCCGATCTTTTCGAGTCTCTCTATGTGGCTTATATTCAAGTCATAGTAAAAAACAAATGATTCCGGATTGAGCCGGCCATTATCTTGCCACTTGTATCTATTTCTGTAATCGAAGATTGCCTGTCTTGTTGTGTTAACAATCTCCTGGATTTGAGAGGAAGTTAAAACATTGCTGCCTGATTGGTAGAGTGACATGAACAAAGGGAATGAGGTTGGAGGAATATCTGCTGAGTTAGAAACTTCCAGCATGAGATCTATTCCTTTGACTAACAGAGGGACGTCGACCTCCTTAAACATTTTTGATATATCTGCTGGATTTGACAGATCGATTTGGTGCATAAAAAATCTCTTGGCATTTAAAGCAAATTGTTCCCACTTCATTTCAAGTAACCTTGTAAGCAGATCTTTGTTAATATTCACATCAGAGTCCGATGAGAGTTGTTCAATCAAACCTCTCTGCGCATCTGAGTTTTGCGGTCTATTTTGCTGGGTGATACTATTTTTATTTGTTAATGTATTCTTATCTTCATTATCCGTTTGTGTTTTGGCTGTTGCAGAATAGTTTGCTAATTGAGAAACCCATTCATTTAAAGATTTCAACGACGCGAGTGTCTTATCAAGATTTGGAAGCTCATTTGTTAATCCGGTTGAGCTATATCGATTGGCTGTTAGTGTTTTTATTGTCAGGAATATAATGAGTATAACAGTAAAAACAACTAGAGATGTTGCCAGATTACGTTTGTTCATATAATATTAAATGTAGTTATATTTTGTGTTTTTTTGAGTTTTTCCTGTTTTCTGTCTACTATCATACTGTCTACTTTTTAATGCGTTTAATAACTTCTCTGACCAAATTTGTTAATGTATATTGTTCATCTTCCGGGACAGTTTTGTCAGGGTACTTATACCAGGATTGTATTATGTAGCGGTTTGGTGCCCCGCCGGCAGTTTGATATTTTTTTATGAACTTCAGGGTATTTTTGTAGAACAACTTTGATGAGGTAAACCCTCCCTTCTCTGAATTAAAAATCATATTAAATTCCCATCCCTGCTTTTTTATATAGTTTTCAAGGTCTCGTAGTCGTCCAATCCAGTCAATTTTTGACGGGTCAGGAATATTGGCAGATTCATGCTCGCCAACTGCGTATTCATACGGATTGTCAACTGTAAGCGCCAGAAACTTTACTCCGGCTTTTTTTGTCTTTTTTACCACGGCTGTTATTATATCGTAGTAATCTCCGTAATCCTGTTTTTTCGCGCCCTGTGCCTGATATGAAACATCTCCTTTATATCCCCAACAAGGAAAGTTTGTAAGTAGAATAAATTTAATTTCCGGTAACTCTTTCAATACTTCTTTCATAAAATCTATTAATTCATCAACACACTGGTCAACAGAATCAAATCCTTTTGCATCCTTGCCGATACTTTCTTGTGGATAGAGCAGCCTTCGGATTGGGCCATCGAGTGTTAAATAGCTGACAGTTCCGCCCGCTCTTTTGATTTTATTGCATGCATTAATTGCAAGTTCTGCTGAACGTTCTCCGTTTGTATCATCAAGCGGCATAAATTCCACAGTACCGCCGCATTCTATTGAGATCTTGATATTATTGCTGTTAAGAACAGCAACGATCTCTTTAAGCTTGTCCATGCGACACTCATCTACCCAGTTTATATAGAACTGAAGAACATCGAGATTTTTTCTGACAAAGTCCCATTTCGATTCATCTATCAAATCCTGATTAACTGCCCCGCACATCCAGACTTCAGGTCCGATTTTGTCTTTTTTGATTTGAAATGCATTGGCGCAGATTGCGAGTAAAAAGAAAGAGAAAATAGCGTGCCTCATACTTTATTTCATTTTACGTGTTTTGAACCCAGCTTGCTAATATAAGCAGTTTTCTCGGGTAGAATTCTTGATCCTTGTAATTTGTAATAATGAGGAGTATAATCTACAACTATGTCGAAATTTGTTGGGTATTTAATCGTTCTTTCATTATTTACCATATCTGCTCTAAAAAGTCAGGATGAGGAAGGAAAGAAAGAGGGTCCGAGGCAGCCTAAAAAAGTTAAGGACAAAGCGCCTAAGGTTGGAGATGAAGCTCCGGACTTTAAATTGAAAATTCTTGATGTTAAAGAAAATGATGTTGAAAAAGAAGAATGCGATAAAGATGAAGATGATTGCTGCAAGAATAAAGAAAACGGTGAGGATAGTTGTGGAGATGAAAAAGATGATGATGGTAAGTGCGAAACGGCTGCAGCAAAGGGAAAGGAAAATTTTGTAAAGCTTTCAGATTTTAGAGATAAAAAAGATGTTGTCCTGATTTTTGGGAGCTATACCTGACCGCCATTCAGAAAGAGCTCGGGACAGCTCGAAAAGCTATACAAAAAATACAAAAACAATGTTCAATTTTTCCTTGTGTATATCAAGGAAGCACATCCCTCAGACGGATGGGTTATGAAGGTCAATGAGAAGGAAGGAATTGAGGTGGAGGATCCTAAAAGTATCGAGGAGAGAGAAGAAGTTGCTTCTACCTGTGTCCTAAAACTTAATCTGTCTATGACAGCACTAATTGATGATATGAAAAATACGGCGGGTAAGGCATATTGGGCATGGCCTGACAGGATATTTGTTGTTGATAAGGAAGGACAGATCTCCTTTAGGAGCGGCCCCGGCCCCGCAGGTTTTAAAGTAGCTGATTTGAGAAAGCATCTGGAAGAATTATTTGAAAACGAAAATGAAAACTCAGAGGATCGTAGCGAAGATGAATCTGAACAACACGAAGGTGCCAAGGAAAAGCAGGAGTAGGGACAAATTTTATAGGTTTTTTGTTATTTAGTGCTGATAATTTTAATAATTGTTGTCGTTTTCTCAGGATTATTTTTTTTCTTTTGTTCATATGATATGACTGCAAAATCAGCTCCGCACGCAATAACAGGAAGCCAGCATGTTCCATCAGATTGCTTTGATATAGGAAGCTCTTTCTTAAATTTTTTATTTGTTGAAGAGAGAAATATGCTGAAATCGCCATATCTTTTGTCTGTCCATACGCAGTAAACATTGTCATTGTTGTCGATTGCAATGGCAGGTAGTCCCTGGTTTGATTCTACAAGCTTGCTTGCGCGTTTGTCTGGTCCTGACTGAGGTTTTGATATTAAATCCCAGTAGACGTTTTTGTTTCCATTTCTTAAATCCAGCCATGCGACTGCAAATTTGTCCCGATCTGGGGAAGAAGAAATGACCGGTGAGTTTTCAATGCATCCGCGTACCTTACTGTCTTCATCATTAATACGTATAGGTGTAGAAAATGACTTGCCTCCGTCTCTGGAATAAACAATGTAAGTGTCCTTATCGTTTGAACCTCCGCCTCTGTATGCAATAATCGGATTTCCATTTTTGTCGGTCACTATATCAGGACTGCAGCAGCCGCAGGCAGACCCTTCGAATTTTATCGGATCTGACCTTCCGGATTCAGGATTATCTATTTTGGAGTAAAAAAGATAGTTGTCCGGTTTTGCAGGAAGATTCAGCCATGTAAAGTGAACTTTTCCTTCAGGAGTTACTGCCATTGAATGCAGATTCATTGCCTTGTCAAATGGCTGGTCATTGATTTTAATAGGGCTGCTGAAAGTTGCTCCGCTGTCTGTTGATGAAACAAAATAGAGGTTGCAGGTTTTGAAAGACTGCTTAGTAACCTTTTCCTGGTTTGCGAAACCAGAGATATAGATTTTTTTGTTGGAGTCGACTCCGATACGTGGACCATATTGCATGGGTCCTCCAAAGCTCGATAGAGCCCATAGATCCTCCATTATATTCTCGTGTGATTCGAAGCTCTTTCCATGGTCTCTGGATATCAGGAGTTTATATTTAGATTCAGTTACGGTGATAATGTAGATATTGTCATCGCTGTCGATAGTGATTTTTGGCCTGCACAGTCCCTCGAGCTCATGCTCATAGGCTATCGGTATTTTTTCATCTTTCGGCAGGTTTAAAATCTGCTCTTTTGAGGCGTCAACAGCTAAAAGAACAATAAAATTAAGTAGGCTAATCATACATCTCTATATTAACC
>JACQRL010000332.1 GCA_016206485.1 Planctomycetota bacterium
GAATCAATATCAATCAAAAAATAACAGTTTCGAAAAATAAATAACAAACAAAGTACTAAAAAAATAAGCGTTGGCGTGTCGAAAGCAGGTTTGACACGAAAGAATTCGCCTAAGCTCTTCCTGACATCTCGATTCATTAGTACCAATAGATTTAAGATTACGCAGCCCCATAGAAATGGCGCGCGATACAAATGAAGAAAAGCTAACAAAAGCAGCTCAGCAACAATAATCATGGCCCCTAGTAGCAAAGTTTCTCCGACATAGATAAACCTATTCAAAATAGGTCTGTGCTCAGTATTTGCCAATTCATAAATACTTATCCCTGTAGTCCATACTGACATAACGTAGACAAAATACAAAAGAAACTGGATATGATTCATCTCGCGTCGGCTCTATAAAAACTTAAACTTAACGAATGCCACAGCGCTCATGCGCAATAACAGCATCGCATGTCGCAAGAAACTCATAAAGGTAAACCCGTACGCCTTCGATCGTCCATATAACCGGGGCTGGTAGTGTACGGGAATCTCGACCGACTTTAGACCTAGCTTCATCGCACCGAAGGTAAGTTCAAAATCTCCGAAAGGGTCAAAATTCCCAAAATAGTCACGCTGTTTCTTGATTCGAAGATAATTCTTTTTCGATAAACCTTTCAAACCACAAAGTGTATCCGTAAAGCGCTGTTCAAGAATAAGGGTAAAGATGATTCCAAACAATCGGTTACCGATCAAATTGAAGAACGACATAGAGCCCTTCCCCATTTGATACACAAACCGGCTCCCAGTCACGTACTCGCCCTTCCCAGATACGAAGGCATCCCACAGCAATTCAACCTCTTCGGGAGGCGTCGTCAAGTCTGCTTCAAGAATACAAATAAAATCACCTCTTGCCTCATCGAAACCCAACCGCTGCGCATCTGCTTTACCCTGACCATTTTGGTGAAGCAGGCGAATATTTTTCTCTGGAAATTTTTCCATCATCGATTTTATTTTGCCAACGGTATCATCCTTGGAATGTCCTTCGACAAAAATAATCTCTGTCTCCATGCCCATTTTGGGAATACGTTCAACAAGCTGCTCAATGTTGCCCTCCTCGTCTCGACAGGTCAACACGACAGAACAGGTTAATTCCAAAGGTTTTTGAACGGGAGCGGCGATGCGAGCGACCACAGCTTGAACCAGACAAAACCTTCTGATAATGGGCAACTTGCTCAAAATTTTATTCATCAAAGTTGATAAGATTGGAATGTAAACCGGCAAGAGTAGCAAAAAGTTTCTCTTAATAATTTGATAATTGGAGATTTCGAGAAAGTTATCGATATCGTCGATGGAAAGCCAATTGCAGTAGAGCTCGGGCATCTTCAATCCGATTCTTTCGCCCAACGATAAAACAGGGGCCCAAAGTTCGTTCCGTTGGTCAACGATAATGCGTGTATCCGGCGTCGCCATTTGTGTGATCTTTTGAAACAAACGCTGTATGTTACTCACCGACGCTAGCGTACCTGATATAATGATGTAATCAAAAGTGCGATCAATTGAAAAATTCTCTATGTCCTCGCAAATGAATTTCACATGCGGATATTTTACCCGAGCGACTTCTACCATTTGCTCGCTGATATCGACACCAACAGCATCCGATGACACAAGGTTTCCGATCAAATCACCCGTTCCACAACCCAGTTCCAAAACCGTGCTGTTTTCAGGGATAAGAAACTTGTAGAACCGGCATAATTCTGAATGGAAAAACGAATTCTTTCGGAGCCATTCTACACGCCTTGGTGCACAGAAATTATAATGTGTTCGGACGGCTTGTGCCCACGCCGATATAGAGCGAGAAGTTGTCAACTGCGACATAGATTTTCACAAATTAGACCAGCTTGTTTTTGAACCACGTTTTGGTCAAATTGCTTCTTCAGCAGTGACTGCTCCTTCCGGCGGCTGAATTTTACCGCAAATCGATAAACATCCAACGTCTGTCTAGCTGTCTTTTCCCAAGAAAACAGTTGGCTTCGTTGAAAACCAATCTGCACACGTTCAGCGCAAGATGATGAATTTGCAAGCACCGTTTTCATAGCACAATAGATCTCATCCACATCTCGTACAAAAAGAGCTGCGCTACCAGCGATTTCACGAAAAACAGAAATATCGCTTGCAATCACGGGAACCTGACAAACCATTCCCTCAATCAACGGGATGCCGAATCCTTCACATTTCGAATTAAAAATAAGCGCACGAGCGCCATTATACAGCATATTTAATTCGGCATCGTTTGCATAATTGAGTATCCGTAACGCACCGTTTCTCACCATCGCCTGATACGGCAGTAGTGCGTCCGCTCCCATTTGATTTGAACCTGTGATAACTAAGCTGACATGTGGCCTTTCCATCAATAACAATCGAAAAGCATCTAAAATCGGAAACGTATTTTTTCTGGCTTCTATATTTCCCACGACCAAAAAGAAATCGCGATCAATTCCCATCTTTCCTTTCAAGAACTCGGAAACTCCTTTTTTATCCGGATCGGAACGGAAGACGGGATCAATGCCATGATAGACAACAAAAACTTTCTCTGCATTGATCTTGTGTGAAGAAATGAGGCTTGCACGTACCGAGTTGGATACACATATCACAGCATCGCTCAATTGAAGCGACCTTCGAAAAAAGAATTTGAAAGCATAAATACTTTTTAACGAAAAGGTTTCAGGAAAACTTTGAAAACACAGGTCGTGGACAGTAGTAACCGTGGGAATCATTTTCACAACCGGCGTGAAATTGCTAACATGGATGAGATCGGGTCCAAGGTGCCGGATCGCATCGGAGAATCCCCACAATATCCTGTAGAGGCCGTTTGCAGAACAAGGTTGGTAAAGCATAGCGTCGTTCCAGATCGACCCATCAAGTTTTTCCGCCGTTACCTGAGAATACAGGGCGATCTTGAGTTTATCCTCATCAAAACCAAGCAAATGTTTAGCCAAATTTAACCAATATCGCTCTATCCCTCCCTGTTTCTGACCCACCATGTGGGCATCCAATAGCACTTTCATTGATTATGTCCTTCTTAACTAAAGTCTTACTCGATCTCTCTCTTTATCAACTACATTATTTTGCAACGCTACTGCATCCGTAGTTCTCGCAGCATCTTGCTGATAAATAAATTTCAAACTTCGAGTGTATAAAGCTGTGATCTGTTTGATTTCACGCTGGATGGTAAAATAATCCAGTATTTTCCGCCGTCCATTTTTACCCAACAGTGAGGCGCGAATTGGATCGCGACATAAGGAGATAATTTTCTCTGCAAAGAGCCGTGCATTCAATGTATCAACTAAAAGACCGCTTTCGCCCTCGTCAATAATATCTGAAATTCCTTCAATATTGGAAGCTACGACGGGTTTCGAAAGGTAAAGCGCTTCAAGCAAGATGTGTGGGCAGCCTTCTCTGAGCGATGGCATCACAAAAATATCCAAAGACTCCAATTCCTGCCATACATTGTCAGTCCAGGGCTTAAAAATGACTCTCGAAGACAGGCCGTCATCTTTCACAAGCTGCTTCAACTTATTCTCTTCAGGCCCTGATCCCACGATTAGAAAAGAAGCTTGTGACATTTCTTGAAGAATCAATGGCATGGCCCGCACAAATCTCTCCAACCCTTTTTCCCAACTCAAACGACCAATGGTTCCAATCACAGGCGCGCCTCGCGACAGTCGAGCAAACGACCAATCCCTATCTTTATAGGCATCCGGCATATGAATACCTAGGTGAATGACACGCACCTTTTCTGCCGGTCGAAAGTGTTCTTCGATAAGCTCTCGTCTCAAACCTTCAGAAACCGCAATCGTTTTGAAAAACCAATTTTTCATAAACAGGTTTACCAAATAGTAAAACAGTTTCTTGGTGAATCCTATATTTTCGGGCATCACTTTCGACTCCATGATCGAGATTAAAACCGGAACACCGGTTAGTTTCGCTGCTAACGCTCCAAATATATCGGATTCTATTTGAAAGGTGTGTACAATGTTTATCTTCTTCTCTCGAAATATTCGCGCCAAGCGAAAAATATAAGGGAACATAGTCCATTTCAATGCCCTAGGCAGGAAAATGATCCGCTCCTTTGGGATTCCATTCTCGGTGAACGCCTGCTTCAATGAATTTTCAATAGACGACGTGCACACCAAATATACGGTAAAGCGAGCGGGATCAAGATTTAAGAAGAGGTCACGCAGATGAACATTCTTACCACCCAATTGGTTCATACTTACACAGACCAACGCCACAGAGATCTTATCAGTGCCTCTAGCAGTAGCCATACGTAGGACTAATCAACCCCCAAATAATATATAGGCTCAATTTAATCCGCAATTAAGAAAGTTGCCTTTGGAATATTCAACTAGACTTAAAAATTATTGTAGCCTCTTGTGTTTGATAGTATAATCTGCTTAGCTTCAATGTGCATAGTTTTACTAACTAGATAGTCATTCAGTAACTTAAGTCTGGATCGATGGTTATCGGAACGTTGTGCACTCGCTCACCACAGCCACACTCAAAGCCAGCAGATAACCTTCCTTTGGTATCCGTAGTTTTGCCATGTCTCAACGAAGAGCAAACTATTGGAACTTGCATTAAAAAAATACAGGATACTTTTCGTCGGATCGGTATCTATGGCGAAATTATTGTTTGCGATAATGGGTCTGTCGATAAATCCGCAGAAATCGCTAAGAGTTTAAGTGCTCACCTTGTTTACCAACCTAGAAGAGGCTATGGAAATGCATATTTAAAAGGATTCCGGCATGCTAAAGGACTTTATCTAGTTATGGCAGATGCCGATGATACATATGACTTAAATCAAATTCCGGATTTTTTAGATAAACTTATTAATGAAAACTATGACTTTGTCACAGGCACCAGATATTTAAATGGCTATCAAGATAAGTCGATGCCGACGCTTCACCGATATATTGGTAACCCTTTATTAACGGCTATTCTAAACCGATTATTCGGGACTAACTATACCGATGTATATTGCGGCTTCAGGGCATTTACCCGTCGCGCTTATGATCGTATAGAGCCTATTAGCCCGGGTATGGAATTTAATCTGGAACTTGCCATCAACGCCGGCCGCGCCAAACTTAAGATCGCAGAGATTCCGACCAAATTACACCCCCGAAAGGGTGAATCCAAATTAAGAACATTTTCCGACGGTTGGCGCAGTTTAAAAATGATGTTGTTATATTGCCCTAACACGGTATTCTTATGGCCCGGATTAACACTCTTGGTGCTTGGCATTTTAACGCATTTGATTGTCTTGCTGAGATTGGTTCATCATCAAGGCCGTACGTTAAGTACACCGACGGCTGTTTTCGCAACCATTTTTAGCGTTGTAGGATTTCAAATTCTATCCATAGGACTTCATGCGAAAACCTATTCTTGGTCACGTAGATTCGATCGCCTTAACCATACCCTTATTAAATTTTATCGTCATACACGACTGGAAGTGGGCTTATTGCTAGGTTTGGTAATGGTACTAATTGGTATCATACTTTTAAGCGTAACTGTTGTGACGTGGTTGCAATCTAAATTCTCCCTGCTTTCTCATCCTGACCGGGTAGCACTGGCAGCAACGTTTATAATTATTGGGTTTAATGTCATTTTTACATCGCTCTTTATTTCAGCGATGTCGATGAAAAGACCAAAATAGAAGAGGCGCAATAATGAAGATAACATTCGTTCAACCTCCAGCGATCATGGCCGTCGATAACTATTCAACCATCACACAACCTCCGTTGGGCATAGCTTATGTTGCAGCTTTTGTCCGACGAATAGGCCATGATGTTCATGTTGTCGATGCCGTCGGTGAGGCATACAAAGTCATTAGGCCCTGGCCCCTTCGAGAGAAACGTCTAACACAAGGCCTTTCACTCGAGGAAACTTCTAAACGAATTCCTAAGGATACAAATATAATAGGAATTTCGTGTATGTTCACACATGCTTGGCCCATGGTTCGAGAGCTTATAGTGCAGCTTAAAAAGAATTTTCCTAACGCAAAATTAATCGGAGGGGGAGAACATATCACCTCGATGTGCGATACTGTTTTGCAACAATCGCCTATTGATGTATGCGTGCTAGGCGAAGGTGAATACACACTGACTGAACTTTTAGATGCTTTTGTGCGTGGAGATTCCGACTACACTAAGATCAATGGTGTCGCTTTTATTAATAAGGATGGCAAATTTATTAAGACGCCTCGCCGCAAGAGAATAGTTGACGTTGACGAATTGCCCTTGCCTGCTTGGGATTTGCTCAACCCTGTGGCATATATGGAAGGTGAAATCTATATGGGGCCTTCGGCAGGACGAAGTATGCCCATGCTTGCAACCCGAGGCTGTCCTTACGAATGTACCTTTTGCTCTTCGCCCAATATGTGGACCAGAAATTGGAAGGCAAGAGATCCTGCAAAAGTAGTCGACGAGATCGAAGTCTATATAAAACAATATCAAGCTAACGATTTTCAATTTCAAGATCTAACGGCTATCGTTCGCAAGGACTGGATTATTGCTTTTTGCAAAGAGCTGAAGAGAAGAAAACTTAACATTACTTGGCAACTACCGGTCGGAACGCGCTCAGAAGCTATTGATACAGAAGTCGCTGAGCATTTGATATCTTCAGGTTGCCATCACATCACGTATGCACCTGAGAGCGGAAGTGAACACATGTTAACTTCGATTAAGAAAAGGGTTAACTTGGAGCATCTTCAATCTTCAGCTGAAGCATCGTTAAAAGCAGGTATGCGGGTTTGCTTGTTTATGCTTATCGGCTTTCCTCAAGAAACTCTAGAAGACATAAAGAAAACATTTGGATGGTTGAAGCATATGGCTCGAATCGGGGTCCATGAAATTGCTATAGCTACCTTCGTACCCCTTCCAGGTACCGAATTATTTCATGAAATTTCCAAAATTCAACCCATTGCAATGGATGATGAATATTGTCATTGGATGACAGGAGCGACAAGCCTCCTGACGGTACGATCATGGAATAAAACGATTAGTGATCGTAAACTACTATTCCTAAAACTTTGGGGATTTTTTCAGTTTTATGCCGTTTCATTTTTTTACTATCCAGAGCGGCTTTGGCGCCTTATTAGGAATATATTTCTCAAAAAGCAAGAAACAAAAGTAGATCGCGTAATACGAGAATTCATTATCAAGATTCCGATTGCTCTTGGTTTCTCAAAGCCCTGTGATAATAAAGCCTGACTACTCGTTACGTAATTTTAACTCTAGCTCACCTGTAAAAGTTTTTGGCCCTTGGACTTACCCCGTTTATTGGACCACCCCTACAAGCTCAAGCTATTACTTTCCCAAAAAATCGCTTATCCTGAAGTATGAATTTACGGGGAGACATACCAGGCGCTTCGTGAAGTAATTCTCGCGAGAATCCCTAGGTAAAAAGGGCCACGGAAAACACTGGATACCTTGTCGCCAATAATCCCGAATCAGATCGGCGCGGTTTTTTACCAACAGAGGAAATACGTACGGAACAACACCGGAAGGTAGGTCGGGCCATAAAATCCGAACCTTCTCTCCGGAATAATGATTTCGGTTGTTAAAAAATTCTACCCACTGTTGATACATCTGCTGCCGCTCCGACGCATGCCGATCAAAATCAATTCGCTCCAGTAAGTGTTTACTGATCGGTGATATAGGGTACAAATAATTTGCTACTTCGTATTCTTCGTTTTGATCTTGATAAGGATCATCGCACAAATCCTTTAGGGGCGGTGCGGTATAGCGTTTTAAGCCCAAAAGACATTGCAGTGTTGTCATGCCTGACCTCGCAAAAAATCGTAATGAACTTCGTGAGTTTCCCAGCCTATAGCAAGCATCAGCATAACCTTCCGATGGAATACCTTTTTCATTAAAAACAACGGCTGCTCCATTAGGAACACAGACGGTCTTCCTAAAACTAAAAACACTTATGTCGCCATATGTACCCAAGTGTTGACTCCCGCTTCTACTCAAAAACCCATGTGCGTTATCCTCAATAAGACGTACGTGGTGACAATCACAAATCTTCCGGGCCTCCTCCCCATCAGTTGGAAACCCAAAATAATTTACGACGAGCAATGTCGTGCTCTTTGCGCTCAGATTCTTTTTTACACTATCCCAGTCGGGCCGTAATTCATGATCCACATCGTAAAATCGAACGCAAAGTTTCAAATAGTGCATGGGGGCGAGAACGCCATTGCAAATATAACTAGGTACCAAAATTTCGTCACCTTCTTTCAACCCCAGCTTTATCATTCCATCGAGGAGAGCGATCCTTGCATATCCGAACAATAAAATATTTGGTTCATTAAATGGATAGAGATCGCGCAGATTACTTTTATGACAAAAATGATTGGTTCCGATGATGGGATCGCGCGGCACCTGTCTTAATTTCATGACATTTACCATTTTTTCCCGCGCATCTTTTTATACAAAAGATTCCCTCGTTGAAATAAAAGATAAGCCGAGGCGCCACGCACCGTTTTTGGACATACGGTCATAAAATGAAGATTTTTAATTTTTGGATTAAAGAATGACTTATATCGTTCGCCTCCTAGCATAAAGTCAAAAGTTCTAGAGCTATCCTGAAAACACCTTTCGATTAAATGAAAAAACATGAGTCGGCCAATCCCACAACCCAAATACTGATCATTAAGGCCAAGTGTATAAGAAAAAAAATGTTCGCGATACTTATAACCCAAGTGAACGGCGGCCAACGTATCATTAACCTCAATGCAGGATAAATCCAGCCAGCCATTCTTTGCAAAAGAACCGGTGATATCATGAAAAAAACTACGGACGAATGGGTCGTTAAACATGCTTTTTGTTCCCATAGATTTTCGCCGGGTCATCTGAAGGAACATATGTTTTCCAAGAACCTCAGGAATACCCTCAAGTTCTAAGGCACGATCACAAAAATGGACATTCCCCAATTTAAAAAGACGCGCTTTTAGTCTACGCGTATCCGACAGAAATCTCTTTCGAAGCGTGCTGAGATATTCTTCGACTTTTCCGGACGTATCAACATAAAAAGCTCCGTCGTGATGCCTAATCAATTCAAAATGGCCATTCTTAAGATTGCTAGCAGTATTGTCAAAAGACTGAAAATATGGAAAATTTGGCGAATCCTCACGTATACCCCGCAATCTAAATATATCCCACTCCTTATCTTTTAGAAGCACGCTGAAAATTAATCCAACAACCTTGGAACGAACGTTATCGTCTCCCGCAATAATAAAATCCTCATAATCGGCAATCCCCGTGCCCATAAATTTCAATCGCCGAAAACCATATTCTCTACCGATCATCAACGGAGCAGCGCCGATTAGCTCCCCCCCATCATAGACAAGCACAACCTGCAATTTATAACGGGCGCCAAAAAATTTCCACCACGTAGACAACCATTCAAAAGTTAAAAAAATATTCCAGGAACAGCTTTTTTCCAGAAGCTTGTTCCATAGGTCGTTCAATTTTTCAAATTCATCCGACGTTCGGATAATAAACGCTTCCACCCTACAGACCTCAAATTGTTGATAAACGGCATGATGCCGTATATTTTCGTTTTAAATATTTCATCCGTATCAAACCCGCCGACGCCGATCCGATTCAAACTAAACATATCGTCGTCTGGGTAACAAAATCCCTGCCGCATGGTCAATGCACACCTGTATCCACTCTTATGGACATAATTCTTTATATTCTGATTGAAGTCGGAAACTTCTCCATACGGATATGCAAAACAATCAACGGTTATCCCGAGTTTGTCTAAAAACATCTTTCTCGATATATTCAACTCCTCTACCAGTTCACCGTCCTCCAAAATGGTTAAGGGTTGATGCGTGTGCGAGTGCGCTCCGATTCCAACAATGCCAGACGTGCAAAGCTCCCCCATTTGATTCCAGGTCATCGTATAAGAGGGAAAACGAGAATACGTCACTTTTAAAAGAACGCTCAAATTCTCGAGAAAGTCGTTAATCAGGGTTAACTTTTTATATTTCAATATTGCTGCAATCTTCTTAAAAGTGGTTGACCGCTGGTGCGTCCCATCCAATTTCAAATTCAATGAATCACCCCAAATTCGCACCTCTGCCTTTTTGAGTGACGTAGATACTATCGCAGATGCTAATCTCTCCCACCAAAAAAGATGGCTATCTTCAACAAACCCGGTGGGTATAAAAAATGTTGCGGCGGCATTATGCTTTTTTAAAATCGGAAACGCATATTGAAAATTATCTGCATAACCATCATCAAATGTAATCGCAGCAGGCCTTACCTTTAACCTAGATCCATTTGATAAAATATCAAGCAATTGCGAAAGTGATACAATGTCAAAGTTGCGTTTCAGATGGCTCAGCTGTCGATCAAAATCATCCGGTTGAACCGCCATATCCTTTAGTAACCAGTCACACTCTGTGTGGGGACAGACGCGATGATAGGCTAGAATAATCGCATGGCGGCGTAACCCAAATGTGCCACAAGCTTTAGTAAAAAATGTTAATGGAGATAATAACCGCTTCACAAATCCAACTCCATCCCTAGTTATTACGATTTAAATTTTCAAGAATGGGTGCAAACTTACTTGCGGGAAACGGCACGTGCAAAGCTCCTTTGAGCATATACCTAATGCCTTCCTGGCGGTTTCCTTGCTTAAACAAACGTATCCCTGCATCAAGAAAAGCACGCGACCTGAACATGAAATAATAAAGCAGGTGGAATCTTGTTTTCGTGCGCAAAATATCAATGTACTTATCGCTAATGGCCAAAAGGCACGACAACCTTCTGATAGGGTCTGAGCTAATACTATTTGCCCTGACAACGTATTCTCCTAACAGATCCTGAATGAAACCGATTTGAACAGCCGTTGATAATCTCAGCCACAGATCATAGTCTTGTGCAGACGAAAGACTCTCGTCAAAAAGGCCGGCTTTTTTGAGATGCTCCGTTCTCACTGTTATTGCTGAAGTCGAAAGAGCATTCTCCAAGTAAAGAGAAATAAACGGATCTAAACTGGAATTAAACCACTTGCGATAATCAAATGTGACCGTCTTGTGTCTCAATCTGACAATTTCGCTATGACACCATAGATCAACGGACGGGCTTGTTGAAATATAACGGGCAACCGTTGATAACTTCTTTGGATGCCAGACGTCGTCAGAATCAAGAAAGGCTACCCACTCTCCTTTCGCTAACATTATCCCTTTATTTCTAGCTGCCCCAGGTCCCTTATGCTCATTTGTCAGAATTTTTGTGTCTGAGGAACTGTGATGTGAAAAGATGCTCTTCACGATCTCTACGGTCCGGTCGGTAGAACCATCGTCCGACGCAATTACTTCATAATTGGCATAGTCTTGTTCAAAAACTGAATTTAATGTTCTGTCGATAAACCCTTCTGAATTATAGGTTGGAATAACAACAGAAAAAAATAGATCTCTCTTCACGAATAACCCCTATACCCTACGAAAGCCTCTACCATTAATGGGGAGATATTGAGACGTTTAAATTAAGCGCGCTTGGTAGATCCCGATTTAAAATGTGAGTTCTGTACCATAAGCTGAATACATGAAGCGCAAAGATGGATTCGCAATAGCGCTCTGGAATATACGAGCTATCAAGTATTGCACGCAGTCTATCTATTTTGATGTTGTGCGCAAAAAAATCTATCGGGTCCTCAATAAGGTCGTGGTAAATGGATGATTTTAACGCACGATTCACCCATACCGCAGTTGGGCCTGAAAATCCACGCTTGGGCATCTCAAATAACCGATCCGGCAGAAGATGTCTCACGCTACTCTTTAGCAACCCTTTTAATTCTCCACCCATGAATATGACATCGTGCGGCATTTGATAGGATAGTTCGACTAAGCAATGATCCAATAAGGGCACTCTTCCTTCAACCGAATTAGCCATAGTCATCTTGTCCAATAAGGAGAGGACATCATCCACCAAATAACTTTTCAGGTCAAAATACATGAGCTGAGCGACATCGCTTGGGGTATGGACAAACCGGGTGAAGTGCGAGGTTAATAAACTCATTCCGGTATCGAACTTCTCACCATGATCTAAAATTTCATGGAGAAACTTATAATTGGCTCCGGAAGCGAAAAACATCAGGGAGGGGTACGCCATCATGACGGATTTATTTCCATCGATATTTTGCAAAATGGCGCTGATATTCTTGCGCACCATCGCGGGCAAATTCACTGCCAACCTCTTCATTGTGGGAATCCGATATCTCGTGTAGCCTCCGAAGATTTCATCTCCTCCTGTCCCGTTTAATATAACTTTAATACCGCGTTCCTTAGCCCCCTGGGATAAAACAAATGTAGGCACGGTGGAATTGTCATAAATCGGCTCGTCAAGTTGCGAAATCGCCGCGGTTAAAAAAGCAGGGGTATCCTTCAAACTCAAAAAAAATTCTGTATGGTCAGTTCCGTAGCGTTCAGCAACGAGCCGTGCATAGGGAAGCTCGTTATAGCCACTCTCAAATCCAAGCGAAAAAGTTTTCACCACTCTCGGGACCAGGTGCTGCGCCATTATTGCAACTACGGTAGAACTATCAAGTCCTCCGGACAGGAAAGTCCCCACCGGTACGTCGCTCCTCAATTGTAACCGAACAGATTCCCGCATCTGATTCAATAGTAATCTTTGATATTCCGTCACATCTGAAAAATTCAAGGTTTTATGCCGATTGATTTTCCAGTATTCTTCAATGCGCATCTTACCGTCCGAAAAAACGGTGAGATGGCTCGCTGGAGGCAATTTTTGAATCCCTTTGATGATTGATCTCGGGTTGGGTACATAAGCTAGCCCAAGATAGAGAATGAGCGATTCATAATCGATCTCATTGCTATCTGAAAAAAACATCAGGGAGCGGAGATCGGAGCTGAACGCAAACGTGGCATCCTGATGCATGTAATAAAGAGGTTTGATTCCGATTCGATCACGGAAAATGTGCAATTCTCTGGAAAAATGATCCCAAAGTGCAAACGAAAACATTCCGTTAAGCTGCTCGACACACCGCGGACCTACTTCTTCAAACAAATGCACAATAACTTCAGTATCACTCTCGGTTTTAAATCGATACCCCTTTGCCACAAGATCTTTACGAAGCTCAACATAGTTGTATATTTCGCCATTGAGAATAACGTTATACCTTTCGTCCTCGTTTGAAATAGGCTGCTTCCCGTGTTCTGCGTCGATAATAGAAAGCCGCCTCATCGCCATTGCGAAAGACCCGTCGAAGAGATACCCGTCATCGTCAGGACCCCGATGGAACATAGTATCGTTCATCTTTTTTAATAATTGCGGGCTTACCGAAATATTTTTAAAGTTATATATCCCAGCGATACCACACATATCAGCACTTACCCGTGAGGTCAGAAACGTTAGTCCTATTCCGAGATTTCTGATTAGTCTGATTATTTAACACTCGCTTACTTCACGCTTTCCTGCGTTGGCTTTCGTACAAAATAATTCATGTCGCTATCGTATTGAAACACACGATTCCCAGAGCCCCATGCGCGGCTTTTTAAAAAATAAAAGACAACCTCTGCATACAGTTTGTTCCCAGACGCATTAAAATGGTTTGTTGTATTGTAAATCGTCGAGGCAATACCACGATTTTTAATTTCTTTCGTAAGCATCGAGTGGGCATCAAAACAAAACACTACATTGGCATCATAATTATTAAACAAATCGCTAACTGGTAGACTAGCCGGCACAAGAAAAATAACTTGTGATTTATAGTGCACAGCACTTCTGAGAATATTGTCCAACATTTTAAATAAAAGACTTTGCTGTGCATCTTCATCCACGGTTGTCAAAGCTTGCGACGCATGGTGCTTTATCGTTTTCATTTTGATCAAAAGCCCAGTATTCGTGGCAGAAAAAAGTTGATTATGCAAAAATAACTCTCGACCACGAAAATTTGGCAAATAATTATAGACATACTTTGCTCTGAACTTTTCATTAAATAAATCATAAGGCGTAACAACTTCCGTCACTAATTTTTCCTCCTCTAGTTGGAACTGAACCCGGTAAAAGTCGGCCATCCTTAGATTGCGCGAGGAAATCTCTCTGGGCTCCAAGCGATCTCGCTCACCAACCCAAAGATAACTAAACATAATAATGTCGGGTTGAAACTTAATTCCGTCCTTAAGATACCGTAGATAACTTTGCCCTAACCCATATCCCGAAACACCAAAATTCATAACTTCGATATTTTTCACTTGCCTCTCAAGAAAATATGGCCATGTACTTTGATTATTCTCTCCATCACCAAAGACAAATGAATCGCCAAACACTGCGATACGGAGCGTATCCGGCCCTGGTAAAAGACTATATTCCCGATCGCTTCTCATTCCATCGTTATTGGTTTTGATCAAACCTACATCTTTATCCTTCCCCAGCGTATAACCAAGATCGGGATCAGCTCGATAGACAAAACCTTTCTTGCTCTGTGCATAGTAAACCGAATAAATCAAGCGGGACTTTATTAAAAAATCCAAGATGCGCTGGTTGCCGATTAGAAAAAATGCATCACCAAGGTAAGTTAAATAAAGAAAATATATAAAAACGGCACTTTCAATGGTAATAAACACGGTAAGCAAAAATGCGATGTTCCTTAAAAAATTACACCGCTTCTTAATGAAAAATAAAATTGTCACCAACAGCAGTGTCGACAAAATTACGATACTAAGCATGCATTCACAATCCCCGGTCCTATTTTCGATGCATTAATATAGTATCTCACATAATTAAGGAGACTTTTTCTGATGTCGATATATAGTTGTGCCTATGATGAAAGCGCTTTCGAGAAAGAACGGCCATACGATGAGTCACGAGACGCTGGAAGAGATGCGAATGATGGGGGTGCGCATGATCCAGCAGGGTCATCGTGCGGGAGACATCGCAGCGTGGATGCGGTTGAATCGGTCGTGTGTTTTTCGTTGGGTCCAGCGATATCGTCAAGGAGGTGTCGAAGCGCTGCGTTCGACGAAGGCAACAGGGGCGCCTGGGAAGCTCAAAGAAAGTCAGATTTTGAAACTGATGGAAATGCTTCGACGGCCAGCGATGGATTACGACTTCGATTCCGATCTGTGGACAGGACCCCGAGTACGGAGATTGATCAAAAAGAAATTTGGAATTCGGTTTCATCCTCGCCACATGCCTCGCTTTTTGAGACGGCTGGGATTGGTTCGCAAGAGTCCCGAGCGCCGGGCGTTGGAGCAAGATCCCAAAAAAATTCGCCAATGGCAAAAACAGATCCTGCCCAGGATTCAAAGACAGGCAAGGCAATCCGGCGGATTGATCCTTTACGGAGACGAGGCTTCTTTCTTTTTGATTCCTCATATAGGCAAGACCTGGACGTTTCCAGAAGTTCGTCCGATTGCCCGAGTTTCGGGACAGAAAGGCATTTGGGTTGGAGTCACCTCGGCGGTCAGTCCCCGGGGTCATCTTGTGTTTAAGTTTGCTAAAGGCAATTTTAATTCCGCCACCTTGATTGATTTTATGAAATCCTTGCGTCAGCATTTTAGAGGCCGCAAACTATTCTTCATCATTGACGGGGCTCCTTCTCACAGGGCGAAAGTCGTCCAAAAGTTTGTTCAGGACCATTCCTCATGGTTGTCGCTGTTCCGTTTGCCGGCGTACTCACCGGAATTGAATCCGGATGAAGAAGTCTGGAACTTCGCAAAAACCAAACAGCTCGACGCAAAACCGATGAAAGATAAAAAAGAACTTCGCTCAAAAGTACTCAGGGCCTTACGCTCTCTGCAAAAAATCCAAAAAAGGTAAAATCTTTCTTTGAAAAATAGTCTCCTTAATTTGGTGAGACACTATAAATAATCGCCCCATATCGCAATATTCACTAAATACAAAGGGACGATCGGAAAAGCGTATCTCGTAAGGTTCGTAAAAAGTGAATAAAGAAGAACAAAAACCGTTATCAACATTACACTAAAAAAAGAAAAGACAATGCGAAAATGCATCGCATGACTCTCCTGTCGAAACAAAAACTCTTTGCGCTTAAAAATATAAACGAATATAAAAAAATAAGACGCTATCGACAACAACGACATAACCAGCCTCAGACTATTTTTAAAAGGCACCAAATCAAATAGCCATTGCAAATGACTCGGGTATATAACGTAACCAATTTGCGTAGATTCCCAAAAAAACATCTGCGCACTTTCGATCATCATAAATAGTAAATATTGAAAGGGATTACTCAAAACCTTCTCAAAAATGATGCGGAAACTTTCTTTCTTCACCTCATGTGCAGGAATACCATGCAATATACCTCCAAATTCTCCGCTGAATTTATCAGTACTTTGAAACTCACAATATTTACATTCGTCTTCACTAAAAAACATCCGGCAAAAACCATCTCCCGGGATCGAGGCTATGTGGGCAAGAAGAACTTTTTTTGTTAAAGGTTGAACCCGTTTAGCCGCATTTACATACAACATCCAATCATATCGGTTTGTATATTCGTACATGCCGTTGTACTTCCGATTCATGGATTTATAACAAACCATTGGGAGACTATATATAAGATAAGATATCATTATAAAAACTATCGATCGCGCAACGACTTTCTTATCCTTCTTTACCATTAAGACAGCCAACGCGGTATACAAGAAAAGAAAGATGTGAAAAATAGGATCAAAAACTCCTTTGGCAAAAGTTGCCAATAAAAAAATGATGCCAAAAACGCTGCCCATCCAAATCGATTTCTGTAAATTTCCACCGACTAAAACACCCCAAGAATAAACGCTAATCCAAACAATGCCTAAAACAATAGGGTAAGTTACGATCTCAGAAAAGAGACTGAAAGCGGAGTTTATCAAAGCCGGCGAAAATCCAAAATAAAGAACCGTGGCAAGTAATATTCGACGATGAGTATCACATTTTTTTAAGGTAATAAATAAAAAAATCTGAGCAATTGCAAGAATACCTATCTGAACGGCCTTTTGGATATTTTGGTAATCAAGTGAGAAAAAATCTCCAGCTCTCAAAGAAAGAGAAATGATAAACGGATATAACGGCTCGCGATTCGGCCCTTTCCGAAAAAATTCACGCCAGCCACTTTGTTTCAGTATTAAGCCTAATCTATGATAATCGACGGCATCAAAAGTTATTGCCATATGTGAGTAGAAAAAAAGATACAGCCAATAGCAAAAACATATACTCAAAACATAGAGCACGCATCGCTCTTTTATCCATACAGCAGCTTTCATAGTGCGCCCATTAGCGATATCATACCCTCACCTCTATGTGGCGAATGTATTCCAGCGACCCTTATCCGCTGCATATTGAGCGTTATACAGCCCCATGTAAATCTGATTATTTGTCGTAAGACTTGCATGCGTTCCTTTACCCACCACCTGACCACGATCCATCACAATAATTTCATCGGAATCAATAACAGTGCCCAATCGATGCGCTGAGACAATAAGCGTTTTTTTCTGCTTACTTAACAACTTGATCGCATCCTGAATCCGCTTTTCAGATTGACTGTCCAGAGCACTCGTGGCTTCGTCAAATATAAAGATCTCCGGACCATGATAAATCGCGCGAGCGATAGCCAACCTTTGCCTTTCACCGCCCGACAACTTATAACCCTTCTCACCCACCTGGGTCTTTCGACCCGAAGGAAGCCTCTGGCATACTTCATCTAAGCCTGCGATTTGCAAAGCTTCCCTGACCTTTTCCTCGTCCATTCCATCCGGTCCTTTTCCAAAAGCAACGTTTTCCTCCACGCTACCACTAAACATAAAGATATTCTGACTTACATATCCTATGAGTTTTAGCCAAGAATCCACACTCACAAAGGATAGATCCATTCCATCAATGTATATCTTTCCGTACGAAGGTCTATAAAGTCCGGCGATCAAATCAAGCAAGGTAGATTTTCCACATCCGGAATGCCCCACGATTCCGTAAAATCTTCCTTTTGTAAATTCCAGGCATACATCATTCAGCTTAAAGCTTTCGGAAGTCTTGTAGGAGAAAGATACGCGGTCAAGAACAATAGCCGAATCAAACGAACTTTTAGATGCACGCATACCCGGTGCGGTGGTTTTTCGCGAACCTTCGCGCAAAAGATCACTCACGATCTGAATGGAAGGAAGTCTACTGACAATCGACATGGCTTGAGAATTAAAACTTGATCCATAAGTAATTAACTTATGAAACCCAGCACCAAAAACGACCATCAGCGGTAAAGCCACCTGCGTGGCGAGACCCGTCTGGAGAACAAAAAACATCACACCTACAATCATGCCCACCGCCGCCAATTGCATGACAGGCTGCGGTAATCTACTTAAAGTGGCGTTGCGTATATAAATCCGTGCTTTCTTCAATGAAGAATTCAGGAAATTATTCAGGAAATACGACTCGGCAAGGAAAAGCTTGATTTCTCGAATCCCATGGATCGCTTCATTGGCCAGCGCATATATATAACTCTGATAACTTGCATGCTCCTTCGAACCTCTATAAATTTTCGTTCGCGATACCCACATAAACAGCGCAAAAAAACTCAGCGCACTAATGATCAAACCCATTGTCACTTTTACTGAAACAAATGCCAAACAGAATATAATAGCCGACAGGGAAAACGCGTCCCGCAATAGTCCACAGAAAAGCAAAAGACTATCGCTACACTCACGTGTATGCACCATCTGCTTTTGAATAAGGTCACCTGCGCGGGCTTCAACGAAGAACTCGTAGTCTTTTTGTAAATATCTCGAGAAAATTTCGCTCTGCCAATGCACCTCCGCGATCGTACGTATTTCGTTCTGGCGATGAAGCGAAATGATCAAAAAAATGGTACGCAATACGAACACAGCTAAAATAGCGGTCAGGAACAGACAGTTAAACAATGTAGCGCCCACCTCGAATCCTATGTTCCGTGAAAGCAGCCCTTGAAGATGAGCCCTACCGTCTGCATCAATCAATATACGCACGGCTCCGTACACACCAGCCAAGCTAAAACCTTCAAAAATAGAACTCAGGATAGTAAGGATCAAAAAGGAAATAAACAAACGAAATCGGTTGCGAAGAAGGATCGAAAAATTCTCGATGGATTTTGTAATCTCAGCGATAAGTTTTTTCATATGTCCAGGTCCACCGATACCTTTTCTTTAGCGGTACCACCTCAACCGTTTTTAAAATAACAGTTGGGATAGGTTCCCTCTTACCATACTGTTCGAAAAACCATCCCGCAGGCAGGTCTTCATCACCTTCTAGAACCACTACATTGTTTGGATCCCTATCGACTTTAGAAAGACACTCTAACGCAACGGAAATCGTTTCCTCTCTATCTTTAAAAACCAAATACCCTCTTCCGTCGCGTTCACAAAACTTCATACCTTGCCCCACTTGAAAAAACGTTTCGAACGCATGCTTCCCCTTTCCGGTAAACTCGTCGACGATTTCCAAGCAACGCTTCCTGTGGTCGACAACTAGTTCCCGCCGGTAAAATATTCCACCCGCCTTCAAATGATCATAACCCCGGTATGAAAAAAATATGTGCAATATATCCCCAGTCGTTTCCCATTTTACTTTCGGCTCGAAAAATTCCGGCGACAATATTTTCCAAACATGCGGAGATCTCACAAACGGAACGGGTTCCGCCCCGTTTATGATTACCGAGTTATGGGCGCGTGCGGAAGTTCCGTAATTTCCAAATCTGTCATTCTTGTAGCTGAATCTTCCGACATCACTTAAAATTCCGACACCACGTACAAGAAGACAAAATGATAAATTGTCATTATGAAAGTGCCCGTTAAGGCGTAGGGTATTTGCCGGCCGAACATACACAAAAAGTGTAATTTCGCCCACGTTAAATCTGTACCAGCCGCTGGATACAAACACTTCACACCGCTCTCTTACCGTTTCCGCTGTGTAGCCAACTTCTTCTTTTGCATCGAAAGAATCTGCAAATAAATTTGCCCACCCTTTCAAAGGTTGGGGCTGCGCAAAGAGCTGCTCAGGATGAAATTGCCCAAAATGAAGCACAGGGGTTGAAAAAGGCAGGTGGCACAACCAACTCGGCGGGCAGTCTGGCGATACATCACCAATCAATGGCATGATCACATCTTGCCTAGCTGGATCGAATACCAAAAAGAAATAACAACGCTTAATAAGCAGCTGAATAAGTTCCTTGATTTCATCGATCAAATTCTTGTCATCGTATTTGAATGCAAAGAAAAAAATTTCAAGCAGCCACCTGCAAAACAGAAAGTGGTAATGGCTCGACCCTTCTCTTAAAAAGCCGTCTTCTGTAATCAGACTACGTAGCTCATTCCTAAGAATTTTCCGAGCGATATCCTGATACAAGTGATTTGTATAATAGGACCCATAAAGATAAAGTGCTCTAGCATTATTAATTATGTGATTAAATGTTCCATCGCCGTAATATTCTAAGTTACGGACAACATCTCGTGCCATGAGCGACATGGCACTCTCGAAATTTTTATAACCTTTTATATTACACAAGTATAAAAATAAAATGCCGTTAGAAATCCGGTCGCTCGTAGTATAAGCA
>JACQRL010000340.1 GCA_016206485.1 Planctomycetota bacterium
CACGTATTGCAGTCGCTCACCACGTTCCTTGTGAAAACTGTTCATACTGTAAAGATGGGCATGAAACTACCTGCGAGCAACTGCGCTCAACTAATATTGATCCGGGAGGTTTTGCTGAATTTATCAGAGTTCCTGCTGCAAACGTTCAAAACGGCCTGCATCCTCTGCCAAACAGCATGTCGTACGAAACAGGAACTTTTGTGGAACCTCTGGGGTGCGTCATTAGAGGTCAAAGATCAGCCAATATCAGAAAAGATGACACACTGCTGATAATTGGATGCGGAATAACAGGAATTCTCCACTTAAAACTTGCTCTTACCAAAGAAGTCAGGCGAGTTTATATGACAGACGTTGATGATTTCAGATTGCAGCTGGCGAAAAAATTCGGAGCATCAGTAACAATTAATGCAAAAGATGGTCCGTCACAAGCCATACTCGCAACCAGAGTCATTGTCTGCACCGGTTCGCAGGACGCGCTCACTCGGGGACTTAGTTGTCTGGACAGAGGCGGCGTCATGCTTTACTTTGCAGGGCCGAAATCCGGAGTCTCCATGCCGATCGCAATGCCGACGCTCAAAGATGAGATTACGTTTACCACATCATATGGAGCTTCGCCAAAGAATATGCATGAAGCAATCAAAATGCTCACTGATAAACTAATCACTGTTGAAGATATGGTCACACATAAACTTCCGCTCGGCAAAGCGCAGGAAGGATTCAATCTCACTGTTAAACCTGAAAAATCGCTTAAAATAATTATCTGCCCATCTGAGAAGTGATCTTTCATAAAATACTTGTAGACCACTGATTTCGCAGAGTAAAACCTCAATCGCATTGATTAATAGATTGATGATATTTGTCTGACTCCCGTATCTGTGTCATCAAGCTCCTTAATCTGAGAAATCTGTGGAGGAAATCGCGAAACGTCACCTAACTATTCCAAAGAGTCTATCCAGTCCGCTATATCAAATATGGCTTTCTTGTCAACATGACCTGCAACAAAATATTCATCCGGATTACACTTTCCCTTTCCCTCCATGAACAAGTGATTGAGCAATGAATAAGAAATGAATTTTACCTTTTCATTATCCTTTAGAGCATCTTTCCAGATCTCAAAATCCTTAATGGTAACCTGATAGTCTCTTTCACCCTGCAGAAATAACATGGACACATTGAGTTTTTTGGCAATTTCAACGTTATTATATTTTTTGAGATCTATCCAGTATGCTGCTGAAATATTGAAAGGTAGTTGGTTGGAATCACTTTCTGTGGACAGCTTGGCAAGGTTATCAATCTGTTTTTTTAATTTTTCTATATTCTTTCCCTCTTCTGGGGATATCTTCTCATCCAACATAGCTAAATACTCCATCTGTTCGAGAAGAATCTGCTCAAAGGGTCTCGAAGGAGCGGCGAGATATATAAGTCCCCTTATATCGGTCCTTCCAAAACTCATTCTTGGCAGGACCATTCCTCCCAAACTATGACCTAATATGAAAATTTTGTTCTTATCAATATTTTTCTCTCCCTTAAGAAATTCAACTGCATATAGGGCATCATCGATAACTTCCTCCTTAATTGTAAATTTCTTCTCTAGTTTTATTTTATTTCCCATTTTGCCTATATACTCTGTCCTTTTCTCATACCTTAAAACCGCGATCCCTTTTGCTGCCAGCCCAAACGAAATGTCCTTAAATGGTTTATTAGGTCCTACTGTTTGATCACGATCGTGCGGTCCCGAACCATGAACAAGAATAACTGCCGGTACCAGCTCCGCTTTGTATGGCATTGTAAGCGTAGCAGGCAGAATAAATGGGTCTTTCCCTATACTTACCTGTTCTTCTACAATAGTTTTTGTGTCAGCATATTCCGGTATTGTATATTTATTCTGGTTGATTGAAGGGAGAAAAAACAGACCTGATATATTTACGGATTCATCAAAAACAATTTTTATATCAACATCAGATCTTTCAAACTTACAGGTAATAAAAACTACATAATATGGTTTCAGCAGTTCCATTCTCTCCCCCACAATCTGTTTGTAGTTTCCAACCTGATTTTGGAGTGTTTTCCATATCTCCTTTAACTGATTTGATGACATGGCTTCCTTCATTGTCTGATCAAACATTGATATGGCATCATCAAATTTATTGTCAGACAGGAAATTCACAAAATCTTTTCCCTTCTCTATATATGGTCCAGTCGCCCCAATAATTGCAGTGTTACAAGAAAATAAATTTACTAGCAAAAAACCCAATAAAACACCAAATTTTACCATATACATTTGTACTATACGTAGTTCAAAGACTTTCGGTTATAGATTTGTTACCTGGTTTTATTCACCATTATCACTTACAGTTATGTACTATCTGACGGCAAGAAAAGTTTCTAAATCCTTGATGCCGGTATATCCGGAGATCTTGAAAAGCATTTTTTTCAGCTCTTCACTGTCAACTGCGGATATGAAGACTGCCAGATCATATTCTCCTGTTGTTACTGCGATCCACTTGATCTGCTCTTCGTTTTGAAGTGATTCAAAAAGATTTTGCGCCCACGCTGGACCTGACTTCAAAAATGTGAATGCATTCCACATGTTTTTTGTGTTGAAGTTAATATCTGCTTTGCTCTGTATCAGTACTATCTCTGTAGCTGTGCTTGCCACACCGGGAGTCGTTCTGATCTTATAATTAACAAACTCTACCAGTTCCTTCAAAGTTTCAAATTCCGTTATGACTAACACATCAAACCTTCCGGTAAGCGCAAAAACCGCCTTAGAACCATACTTTTGCTTGAATTCAGTAATAACTTCCATAGTTCTGTCAGGCTCTGTTTTGACAAGAACCAATCCGCTAACTGTCATAAGTGTCTCCACTATACAATTTAAACTTTAAAATTGAAATTTTTAAATTTAGATGCCAAGCACGTAATCCTTATAAGTCCATAAAATCGGATTCCACAAAACAAACACAGAAAAAAAGTGATATATTACGATATATGCGTTATATAAGATATAATAGACCAGCTTTATTAATTATGCTGACAAAATACGTATTAAAATGAAAAGTATTACGAGACAATTGTGGGAAAGGCACAAAAACCCGTTAAGCTGGACTCTGCGTCCTTTCTTTGCTGTCATACTCTATTATGGCGTATGGTCTCATAGTTGGACATTAATAGCAATCGCCATCATAGGTTTATCAACAAGCTGGTTTTGGTTTCCTAAACCGATTAATACCCCAATATGGGCCGAACAACTTATAGATAAAGAATTGGAATGGATGAAAAACAAAAAGAAAAACCTTATTGGAGTACTTTCCAGTATCATCGTAATTGGAAGTTTTTTCTGGGTGCTATATAACAATTACATTATACCAAGTACCGTAATATTAATTGTTTCCATTGCTGGGAAGTTAATCTGGTGCGCGAAGCTGGACAAAAATGCCGCGATTCCTTTAACAGTACTTGTACTGGCATCATACGCAATAACTTCTCTTGGACTATTTATAATACTTCAGATCGGCCAATAGCCGTAACTCTTCTACGCGAACAGTTTTTACTGTTTGTACTCTCTTTGGCCGCACTGTAAATTTTAGACATTTAATCAACACTGGGAAATGTGCATTGTACACTGCGCATTTGAAGTATCCCCTAACTAAGATCAAACCTGTAACCTACGGATTAGGAATCCGTCACTTGGACAATTTTAAAATTTAAATTTTCAACTTTAAAATTGAAATACCCCCAACAGGGATCGAACCTGTAACCTACGGATTAGAAATCCGTTGCTCTTCCAATTGAGCTATGGGGGCAACGCATTTTAGATTCTAGATTTTAGATTGCAGATTTAAAGAAGTATAGACCTTATATAATTCATGTGCAACATCCTGTAAGCATTGACAAGGCATTTCAAATTTTCGATTTAAAGAAGCATAGCTATCTTCTACGATCTACGATCCACACTCTACGTTCTACGATTAGTATATGAACCATTCGCACTCTTTCTTAAACCCATAATGCTGATAAAAATTAATCGCCTCAGACGAAAGCTCCCTGATACTGATACATTCAATAGTTTTGGCTTTTTTCTTTTTTAGCGTCTCTACGAGCTTACCAAGCAAATATTTTCCAAAACCCTTGCCACGGCATTCATCTGCAATCTCCAGAGTATGTATACCCCACTTTTTCTTGTCAGATTGCTTCATCTGCAGGGCATCTAAAACTCCAAGAATCTTCTTTGATTTAAGCAGATTGACAACAACCATGCCAACCGTATTTTTTATCCCCAATTCAAACCCGTTTTCAGCCTTAAATTTATCAATCTTGATATCTTTGACCTGCGCGCTCAAAGTTATCCCGCGGTATCTCGGCATAAATCCATATTTATAAAAAAAGTTATATGTCTCCATATCAACTGACGGAATACTGACTCCTTCCGGAGTATCAAAGAATGGCTGTTCCATATCCTCAGCATTCCCATAAAATGGGTTAAGACACTGCCCGTCGATAATAGTCTTTTTTATCCCCATATTCGAAAAATCCTTCAATGCCTGATCCATCAAATGTTTCCCAACCCCGATTCTTCTATGCTTGGGGGAAACAAACAAAAACGCGATAAACCCAAGACTGTCTTCCCTGTTGAAAAGAATCTTCAACGCCTGTTTATCAAAAACTCCATAATGAAGGATTCCTATCATCTTATCATCCAACAAAGCAACCAAATACGTATGCGGATCAAACACAGCTACACTGCTTTTCTTTAATACTATCCTCTTTATGAAAGTCTTTTTAGTAATCCTCCAGAAATTTCTTCTCCCCTTAAAATTAGTATTCCAAAAATCCACTATTTTGGGCAAATCAGACTTCTGAAACTCTTTGATCACTAAATCTGCCATATTTCCTGTTTTTCAACTCCTTATAAATATTTTTAACAACACTAAAGATACCTGATTCATTCCATCTGGATTCAATTGTAATATCAATTTCACTTCTGAATAATAACCAGCGCGCAATAGACGAAAATAGCCCGGGTTTTGATTTGAGATGATGTTTAACAAGTTGTTTCAGCAAAAACAAAATATCTCTGAGAAGTTTTTTTTTACTTTATCCTTAATGTCTTTAATACACGTACAATTAATTACAACATCCAAAACCCCATCATCTAAAGACACATCATATTCGCAATTTTGTATAAATTTATGATTCTTTCCGACAAATCTGGTCAAAACTGAGCCGGCATCTTTATTCAAAGTCTCACGAAATTTGCTTAAATCATCACAACCAGCGGCATTAAAAGTTTCTATTACACGTATTCGATTGGAGGACGATAACTGCCTTGTATGGCATCGAAAACCAGGGAAAATCTCTGAAGTGAGAAATCCACCCTCCGACTTTTCATCAAAACAGTTCCTTGCAAAAGCCAATTTCTTTGATCCCATCACGTCCTCTGAAATAATTTATTAAGATCATTAAAAGTCAGCTTGATCTCCATATTACGACCATGAGCGCAATGATTCTTTACTACAAGTTTTTTACGTTTTTCCAATAACGAATCCACCTCTTGTTCACTCAGTTTATCATTAAATTTAACCGCAGTTCTGCAGGCTATCACAGAAAGTACCTCTTCTAATAATTCTTCCGGAGTTGAATCATCATCTTCAAGGTGGCCAAGAAACTCCCTGCATATCTCCTCAGCTGAATGATCCTTCAACACGGCAGGGACTGCTAAAATCCTTATTTTCTGGTCACCAAACAGCTCAAAACAAAATCCGACCGTTTCCAGCAAAGACTTATTCTTTAAAAGAAGCGCCAAATCATCCTCTGGAAGCGAAATTGTACTCTTTATTATCAAAAACTGCCTTGGTAAATCTGCAACCCTGATCTTATCCTTTAATTCCTCCAGCAAAATTCTTTCATGCAGGGCATGCTGATCAATCACTGATATCCCATCCTGTGATTCCTCTATTATATATCTCCCATGCAGCTGTATAAAACGCTTGCCCCTGATAATGACATCAGGAATAACAGGAGCCTGCAAAACCTGCACCTGATCAGCATTATTAGCAGCACTACTATGAGTCCTGGCAAACGATTGCTGTATATAATCGGATGGAGCCGCGCCGGATGTCTTCTCAAAATAATTAACCACACTTGCTCCTACCTCCTTTTGAAGCAATATATCCCTGACACTCGATTGCAGAATTCTTGCTATCTCAGCATGATTTTGGAAACGTACCTCGATTTTTGTCGGATGGACATTGACATCGACATCTGACGAGGGAACATTGATCGAAACAAAATAGGCAGGATTTCTCCCTACAGGAATAAACTCTGAATATCCGAGCAAAATAGACTTATGCAGATATAGATCCTTGACAAATCTGCCATTGACGTTTATATAAAACATTTTTGACGCGGTAGTCGTGTATGATGGTGAACAGATCAGCCCCTTTATTACTGTATCTTTTCTCATTGACTGGAACTCAAGCAAATGGTCAGATACTTCACTTCCAAATATACCTGAGACCCTTTTTTTAATATCCAAAGTAGCTTCATAAATCTTCGGCTCATTATTGTCACACTTATACTCGAACCTTATTGAAGGATTAGTTATTGCCAATCTTCGCAAAATCTCCTCAATCTGCCTTTTTTCTGACTGATCGCTTTTTAAGAACTTCTTTCTCGCAGGCACATTTGAAAAAAGATCTGATATCTCAATAATTGTCCCGGTATTACAACTGATGGGTTCAGGCTCATTTCGTTTCCCGCCAATACATATAATCTTGTGTCCAAGTTCGAATCCTTTTTGTTTCGTAGTTATAGTACACTTTGAAACGGCAGCAATGCTGCACAATGCCTCCCCTCTAAAACCCAATGTTTTTATGTTATAAATGTCGTTCAAAACCTTCACTTTGCTTGTGGCATGTGAGATAAAAAGCTTTTCCAAATCATCTTTAGATATCCCGATTCCATTATCCACAACCTTGATCAGCTTCTTACCGGAATCACTGATTTCAACACAAACAGATGTGGCTCCTGCATCAATAGAATTTTCTACAAGTTCTTTTACTACCGAAGCAGGCCTTTCAACCACCTCTCCCGCCGCAATCTTTGAATAGATGTCCTTTGACAGGATATTAATAGACATAGTCTAACTATATCAAATTGACCAGCATATGTTTAACGAAACTCCAGTGAAGCACTGAGAAATTTTAAGAAATCACTTTACTGAGTATTCTCTGTATTTTTCCTTATTTCTGTGGCAATTCTGTGCTTCTATGCAGAGGTTTGTTCACTATCTCATTAAAAGTAACGTATTATTGAATTAGCGACAGGCAAAAAAACATTCAAATCAAAGTGTGACTTTAAAGGTAACTGTAACCGTTTTATCCTCCTCATCTTTCTTCTTCTTTACTTTACCCAGAAATAGTTCTAGTTTGACCGATACCGCATTTGGAAGCTTTCCACTTTTAACAGAACTATACCACTGGACTTCCTTGACTGTCACTTTTTGCTCATCCAGGTTCAGATATTCAAACTCCATCGACTTGATCTTATCATAAACAACTATCGCATTGCCGCCTGTCTTCAAATCCTTATCAGCAGAAGTATCCAGTCTTCGCATAAGCACTTTGTACTTTGGATCTGTCGGACTATCTTTGAGATAATAGGTTACCTCGCTCAGTTTCACCAAATTCATCTTCTGGTCCTTGAATTCAAAGCCGGGGTTCATCGTATAAAAAGCTATGCTTAACTGGTCGCCCAAAAACTTTTCTTGTCCCAGATCGTACAGGACAATATTCTTCAAATCATCAGTCATCAAAGACATTATTGCCGGAAGAACTTCAGACCCATATACCTTATTTTCTACATACTCTCCGGTCAAAATAGTTGTATTGATAATAGTGTACGTCTGTGCTATTATTATGCCCATAATTGCAACCGTCATAACAAGCTCCATCAAAGTAAAGCCGCTCTGCGTTTTCTTTAATGAAACCATAAATTACTGCGTTTCGGAAAGAGGTCCAAAAAATGAGAATTTATATTCATCATCATTCGGCAGTGTTATCACATACTCAGTTATAACGATCGTTCGTTCAGTCTCCTGATCCATTAATGGGTCCTGAATAAAAAAAGTTTCTTCGGTTTGATCATTGACAGTCACGGTATAAGCTTTATACGTTTCTTCTATTTCCAATAAATTCGAAAAGTCTGTTTTCTTCTCTATGTAATATGCGTACTCGATATCCGCAAGCTGTCTGAGCGAGATCAAACTTGACTCTCTCCTGTATTTAATAAGATCAGCTTCTGTACTGATTTCCTGTCTTCTTATGAGTAAAAATGTAACAACAAAAGAAATAAGTATGACGGCAGCCATAACTTCAATTAATGTAAATCCTCTTTTATTCATCTTATTGCTGTTCCTCAGGAAATTCCTCCTTAAATAAGTCATCCGGCTTTCCTTCTTTATTTTGAAACTGGATTGAGCTTCCTATACCGCCTATTTTCGTGGAATGAGTAGTGTTATTTGTTTCCAAACGCAAATTAATGATCAGCGGCTGAACCCTTCCATACGGATCAATAATTATCGTGACCCTGCCATTCGTTTCTACCTGCTCTTTTGATTTTATCACATTAACAAATGACACCTCTGACGGAAGTTTACTTTCAAATGTCTTTCTGTATTCAATTTGCGCTGATTCATTCTTGAATGGAGACAGTACCCAATATTGCCTGGATGGAAAGTCGATCTGCACAAAAAAATAATCATTTGAGCTCTTTGCCCTTGTCTGAGCCAAACCTATACTCGAAGCAACTTCTCTTTGCGCCTGTCTCAGCTTATAAAATGGAACGAATCTGTCCAATCCGCCTGAAAAGGTGAAAGCAATCACTCCCATTATCATTGTTACCATCATGATTTCTACGAGAGTAAACCCTCGACTGGAACAACCAACTTGAACGCTTCTACTATAGAATTTACTCGAACAAATATCCGTTCTCAAACTGATTATTTATTTTGTATCTGATTGGAAATTATTACATCGTCTGCATCATTCAATCTACCATTGCAGCCGCCGCTTCTTAGTTCAAATAATCTATTTGATTCATCGACAATCTTGAACTGGATTGGTTTATCCCAAGGATCTGATATTTTTCCCTCATAAAATCCCTTTGGCTGAAGATCATTCAAATCAGAAGGATATTTATTTTCTTCTTCGTGGTAGAGCTCAATAGGTTTTATTATATTTCTGAGCTGTGTTTCGGCAGTCTTACTTTTCAATCTGCAAAGCATTTTAGGCCCGAACGTTGCGACAACTGTTGAAAGAATTCCTATGATGATCACAACCGCCATAATTTCCATAAGCGTGAAACCAGCATTACTTTTTCTCATTTAGTCCTCCTTCTTTAACTTTTAACCATCAACTGCCAACTTCTATCTATCAACTATTTTATTTTATATTACTCATTTCAAGTACCGGCATAAGAACAGAGATCACAATCGCGCCAATAATCAAAGATGTGACCAAAATCAGTAATGGCTCGAGCATTGTTGTCAATCTCTGGGATTGTATCTCTATCTCCTCATCATAAGACTTTGAAAGCTGCTTCAACAATTCAGGCAATTGCCCCGATTCCTCACCGATAGAAATCATATATACCAACACAGGTGGAAAAACCTTGTACTTCTTGAACGGAGCCGAAATATCTGATCCTTCAACGATCTTATTAGAAGCCTCATTTATAATATCCGCCAATACCTGATTGTTCACAGTATTTTTAACGATTCTCAACGACTCAACGGCAGGTAATCCGCTCTCTAACAACGTAGCAAATGTTACACAAAATCTCGAAACAGCGGCCTTTTTAAATAATTGCCCAAGAAAAGGAATTTTCATTTTTAACGAATCAACCATATGCCGCCCCTCTTTCGTTTTTTTTAGTCCCTTAATGAACAGCACGAGAGCAATAATACCTGCAAAAATGACCCACCAAAATCTGCTTAAAAAGCTGGATACAGCCAGAAGCATCTCTGTTGGTAATGGAAGCCTTGCATTCGTGTTTGATGTGATAACAGAAGTAACCTGAGGCAATACAAAAGTAAGCATAAAAACAACCATTCCAGCCGCGACAATCATGATAAAGATAGGATATGTGAGCGCCCCCTTCACCTTGCTTTGGATTCGATGACTCGAAAGCAGATAATCTGAAATCCTTATCATAATTTTATCGAGATTTCCGCTCGCCTCTCCTGCCTTAATCATATTTACATATAACGGATCAAAGTATCGCGGGTATGCATTCAATGCTTCAGAGAACGCAACTCCGCCAGCTACTCTTTCCCGTACAGCAAGCATTACGGCCCTCAACCTCTTATTATCTAACTGCTCAATAAGGGCAGTCAACGCCTGCATAATTTGTATCCCTGATTGCAGCATTGTCGCGATCTGCCTCGTTAACATTGCAAGTTCATCAGGTTTGATCCTTCCTTTGCCTACAAGCGGTATTTTCGAAGTAGATCTTAACTGTCCGGTTTTCACATCTACCATCGGCTCAATATCAACAGCAAAGAGATTCATTGATTTTAGCTTGAGCCTTGCATCACGAGGGCTGTCAGCATTCAACACTCCGGTGGCTTCTTTTCCTACGGAATTGAGCGCTTTATAAGTAAAAACAGGCATTATAATTCAAATGTTTCCTGTTGAGTTATGAATGCGACTTCTTGTATAGTTGTGATTCCCCTGATAACTTTTTTTGCTCCATCCTGCCTGAGTGTTCTCATTCCCTGCGAAACCGCCTTTTGTTTTATCTTGCTTGCGTTTGCCCTGCTCATTACCAGATCACCTATATCCTCAGTCAGAGGAAAAATTTCGTAAATTGCGGTCCTGTCATAGTAACCGGAATTAAGACATCTGGCGCAGCCAGCTCCCTTATATAAAACACCGCCGGAAATATCTGACAACTTCAGACCGATTCCTTCAGCTTCCTGCACACTCGGATCATATGGAGCCTTGCAATTATCACAAATTTTCCTTACTAATCTTTGAGCAACAACTCCGATAACAGAAGATGCAACCAAATACGGTTCAATTCCAAGATTAAGTAATCTCGTAACAGCGCCAGGAGCATCATTAGTATGAAGTGTGCTGAATACCAAGTGTCCAGTCAAAGCAGACTGAACAGCGATAGTCGCAGTTTCTAAATCTCTAATTTCACCAACCATTATGATATCGGGATCCTGCCTTACTATCGATCTCAATCCCGAGGCAAACGTTAAACCCTTCTTATAGTTAACTTCTATCTGGCTCGATCCCGGTAAGTGATATTCCACCGGATCTTCAATCGTCATAATATTCATATCGCCGGTATTAATTCTTTTAAGCGAAGCATACAACGTCGTTGTCTTACCTGAACCGGTAGGTCCGGTGACAAGAATAATCCCATGTGAAGCATGAATAAATTTACTGATTAAAGTCAGCTGATCAACTTCTAACCCGATCTCTTCAAGTTCATACAATCTGGCGCTTTTATCAAGAAGCCTCATACACACCCTTTCACCATGACTTGTAGGAACCGAAGATACGCGAATATCAATATCTGAATCTCCGAGTCTCGTTGTACATCTTCCATCCTGCGGAAGTCTTCTTTCCGCAATATCCATGTTTGCCATGACTTTAATCCTTGAAATAATCGCTTCCTGTAGTTTTTTTGGAGGATTTATCATGTCATACAACATGCCGTCTATTCTGTACCTGATAACCAGCCTGTCTTCGAACGGCTGAATATGTATATCGCTTGCCCTCATTCTGAGCGCGTTAAAAATCAGATTATTTACCATCTTGACTATCGGGCCTTTGTTTGCCATATCGAGAAGATCCGTTGACTGCTCGATTTCCTTCTCAATCTGTGTAAAATCCTGTATTTCATCTTCTTTTATTTCAACACTGACCTCAAGTTTACTCTGGCCGCTCGAACTTGCCCCGGCATTCTGGCTGTATGCCCTTCCGATCAATGCAACAATTTCTGCTCTGGGAGCCAGCACAATCTCCAGAGTTTTATCCAGCTTTCTTGCGATCTCATCAAGCGCATAGATTTCAAGAGGAGAACATGTTGCAACACGGATAGTTCCATTGTTTTCACCGATAGCGACAATATTTCTGTATCTTGCAAACTGTACAGGAATATTGTCTGTAAAAACGTGCGGAACGCTCACACTGGTAAATTTTTCTACTAACGGCAGTCTGAGATAGTCGCTGAATAGTTTCAGCATCCTGCGCTCAGTAACGATTCCTTCAGTAACCAGATATTTATCGATTGTAAGATTTTTCTCTTTAGCAATCTGCAAAGACTCGGTGAATTTATCTTCTGAGATTAATCCTTCAGCGGTAAGTTGTTTTCTTAAAGTTTGCAGCAACATATTTTAATTTTATCAAAAAACTATACCCCTCCAACTATATGCTATTCTTCGTTCAACGGTACAACAAACCTAAAAGCTGTCTTAAATCCCTCGTTGCCGTAAGTATATTCTATGACTTTTAGTTTACTGTCAACCTGCTGCAGCAAAGCCTCCCGGCTCTGACTCAGCTTTAACAGATCTCCTGTCTTCTCATCATAAAGTATATATGGAGTAATAAAAAGATAAACCCTTGAAACTGTATCCTGCGTTGTGCGTCTTTTGAACAGATCGCCAATCAGCGGTATGTCAGCCAAAAGTGGAACTCTTCTTTCTCTTATTGTTTGTGTATCACTGGCAGCGCCCGCAATCACAACAGTTTGAGTATTCGTAACCCTGATATTGTTTATCTGAATTTCCCTTGAAGTAGTATCAGGTGGAAGTTCAGGATCTGCCTGCCTTCCGAATCTCTGCGCCTGGAAGGCTATATTAAGATCAACTTCCATCGTATCAGTTATCCTTGGCGTAATATTCAAAACAGAGGTAGCTTCAACCGGATATGGCTCTTTATTAGTCACAGCCCCTGTAGCCGTTGCAACAGTCCTAGTAACCGCAACATTGGTGGTTTTTTGATCAGTGAAAGTTGCTATCTGATTTGTCTGAGTAAGCAATTCTTGTTCTGAAAGTATTCTGCCAGTCGCTTTATCCTCTATGGCCTTCAAAATGATAGGAATTTTGGTGAGTTTATCTCTTATCAAAAAAGCGGTCGCCCCAACTTCATTGATTGACTTTGGCAACACGTCTATCATAGGATTTGCAGGATCAATAGGCGCAATCGTTGTAATATCAAAGTTGTGAGAATACTCGAATCCGAATCTATTGTTACGAGCCTTGACAAGTCTTTTCAATTCAAATCCAAGATCAAAATCATTTGCTGAAGTGATCTCAACAACACTTACTTTCAACAAAATCTGAGGAGCTCTCTTGTCTATCAGATCTAAAACTTTATGTTTTATAGTCGAATATGTATTTCTATCAGATACTATTATTAAAGTATTCGTTCGCAGATCAGGAATAACTCTGAATTTATCCCCGATAACTGGAGGAGCTGTATTAGGCTGACTTGTACCTGGATTCAGCGGTTGTGTAGGTTGTGTTCCAGGAGGCGTCCTTGTTGTTGATCCTGGAGGAGTTCTTCTGGGAAATGGCTGAGGTTGAGTTGGGTTTGGGGTTGGGGTGGGCTGCGTTGACGGCTCCTGCTCACCAAGATAACCAGCCATAACATTTCCGATAATTTGCGAGGCTTCATCTGCCTTAATATGAATTAACGGATAAATGTATATACCGGTTGTTTCACGATCAGGAAGATCTACATCAAGTTCTTCTATGATAATCTTTGTAATAATGTCTATTCTTTCCCTCTCAGCAACCACCAGTACTGAGTTCGTTCTGGTATCAGGAATAACCATACCTCCCTGAGATGGGGTTGTAGCGCTTGGTTGAGGCTGAGGTTGATAATATGGCTGCGGTTGAGTGGGTGTTGTTGTTCTGGATTGCTGTATAAATAAATTTGGAATAATACTTTCCAGAGTTTTTACAACATCAGTCGCAAGCGAATATTTCAATCTTATTACCTCCATCACAGGTTTTACCGTCTCTACATCCATAAGATTAAGCATGCTCTCAAACTTTTTAATGTTGTAGTCATAATCGGTTATCATCAGAACTTTCTCTTGTTCGAATGGAACTATAACAGTATTTTGTATGAATCCTGTGTTATTCAAATTCTGCTGAACTTGTGTTGGACTGGCGAATTTGAGCTTAAAAATTCTGGTTATAATACGCTCTCTTATCTCAGTAGTGCTCTCTGTCACAACAGGAAACGGCTTTTCTCTAAGTATGTTCGTATTAATTGTTTTGCTCGCGCTCCTTACCTTGATTATTTTAAAAGTTTCCGTTTTCTTCTCTTTATCTATCTGAACCGGAACCAAAGCAAAACCGGCCTGCTCCAATAAGGATTCATAAATTTTGAAAAATAATTCAGGATCCTTCGAATAATCAACATCAGATAAGTAATATACTACTGCTGATTTCAGGTCATCACTATCTGCTCCGATAGGAAGAGATGGCTGATTCGGAATACCGCTTTTTGCTGAAGACATAAAAATAAATTGCTTCCCCGTGAGTCTTTGCACCATCAGCGTTATAGTGTATAGATCTACACCTAAAAAAGTTGTCCCCTTTGATGAAGACTGATTATCATTACCATCCTGAATAGATGAATAATTTACAACACTTCCAACATCATTTGGAGTCTCAACAAGCTCGTTATCCTTTTTACCAACAAAGATCAAAAGAAAAAGAAATCCTAAAATTTTCATTGTAGTATCGGTATTATTATATCGTCCCTTCCTATGGCTTGTTTTATCGATTCAGCGTCTAACTGCGTATTTAAATTGGCTGCAAGGCTTTCCTCCAGGTTGAGCTCCAAAAAATATCTGTCAAGTCCATAGGAAACAATCCTTGGATTCACATTTCTCCTTAACGGCGCCATAACTCCGGATATAGCGCTATCATCCTTCTTTACTGACTCAACCTGAGAAGAAGCAACATCTCCATCTTCAAGTTGCTCTTTGTGTATTTGGCTGTCTCTGTCAATTGCAAGTCCATATCTTTCGTTTACTCTTGCAGCAATACCTCTTCGTTTTAACATAGCCCCGCCTTTGTATACCCTGACCATGAGTCTTTTATCAACCATTTCATCAAGTTTTCTATATATCGCGTTAATAGTGTAAACATCCTCAGATTTCTGTATGACAGTCAAATTGTGATGTTCAAGCTTCTTTACAAACTCATGAAATAATTTTTTCTGATCTGTAGAGTCGCTGTAAAAATCAACTTTAACCTTTGCTATTCTTTCAGAAGGAAATTCAAATTTGCACATTAAGATAGGCTCGATTTTAACCGCAAGTTCCTTCAAAGATATATCAGTAAACGACCAACGGGTAGCAGTATTAACACCTCTGCGTCGCAGAAAAACAGGCAGACTCAAAACATCTTTGACACCGATTTCAACTACAGATTTTGAATCAACTATCGCAGTAGAATCATAACAGGAAATTTTATAATTAACCTGGGGGTTTTCGACCAGAGTTAAAAGACAATATCCTTTATCAAGTTCGATACTTCTTTTGTCAGACTCTAAAAACAAAGTTGCCGCGCTTCCCGATGAAAGAGACAAAACAGACTCAGTTTTTCCATTCATTTTAACCTCGAAATTGGCCTGTCCGGAAGAATTCGTTCTGATCTGAATCTTGCTGAAAGGTTTTGACGACATATCTTCCAAAACATCACCTGTCTCGAGATCACGAATGCTTATCTCACCTGAGTAACTTGCAAGATATAACATAGGATCATTGCCGACATGTCCTTTAAATAAAAGAAATGCTCCCACGATCAGAATTACCGCGCACAAAGAAGCAAAACCAAAGACAAGTTTCGGACCTCTGAAAATCTCAGCCCATCTGTTTGGACTGCTTTTATCACCTGCAATCCTTTTCAGTACATTATCAACCCTCATGCTAGAGGGTTCGATCGCCGCCTGATTATCAATAACAGATAAAACATTCAGAACATGCGCATATTCTTCCCTGCAAGCAACACATTCTATGAGATGCTTTTCATGCAAGGCATCTGATTTTTCATCCAGAGTTTTCAGCGCATGCGCGACCAAATCAAATTCTTTATGCATCAATATTTTATACGTCGTCACTGGCCGTAGGTTTGAACTTTTTTACTGCATTTCCCAAGAGTTTTACCGCCTGATGTACTTTAAACTTGCAGGTGCCCTCAGGTATCCCTGTTATTTCAGCAATTTCCGGGTATTTCATGGCGCAAAAAAAATGCAGGATAAAAACATCCTTATACACATCCGGAAGGTGTCTGATAGCTTTTGATACAGCATCTCCAAATTCCTTTCTCTCAGACTCATAGACCGGATCCATAACATCTGATCTTAATTGCTGAATCAAAGTTATATTATCCTTCTCATTGCCAACAGATGCCTCAAACGAAACATACTTTCTTCTCTTATTCATTTTTAAATAGTCTAAACACAGATTCTTTGCAATTGTAAATATCCAGGTTTTAATCGA
>JACQRL010000341.1 GCA_016206485.1 Planctomycetota bacterium
AAAAAGATGTATTTTTTTCTCATTAAATCACATCATACGCAATACATAGAAGTATTGCAACAAATCTTTCCACCACACATCACCCCTTGAAAATTTGTGAAATACAAAGGAGAATGTCATAGTATAGTTATTATCAGTTTTCAATCTTTTCGTGATACAAATGACATGAAATCCTTAGATTTTTTGCAAATCGTTATCGGGGATAGATGTAAAAAGTTAGAAAAGTGGGATCCGCAATCAGATCGCCGGGCAATACAAGGAATGGGCCGATTTTTCCCTTTGCGAAAAATACTGCCGAAGACATTGAAGTCTCTTCTCCGGCTATACGCAGTGATTAGGAATAAAAAGATTTACTTCGTAAACGCACTCGAAAAGAGATTCGCCCACGAATTTCTTTTGTATTGCCTGAAATATAATCCAGAAATACCCTATGATTTTTTCTGTGAAAGTGACTGCGGGGAGCTCGATTTTTTTCTGCGCAATAAATTTTTAGCAGGTTTATGCGACTATCTGGAAGAAGATGATATTTTCGGCTCAAAAGCATTGCAAACAAGATTGAGGTATAAAACGGAGATCTCAAATCATCTTCGACGAAAGAAGTCGAATTATTTTTGGGACGAATTTCAATTCCCATATTTTTTTATTGAAAACAATGTATTTATGGAAAAGTATGGGATTGGTGAGCTAAAAAATGTCGACAAAATTAGAGGCTCCACAATATTGGATTGTGGAGCATTCTTTGGCGATTCAACGTGGCTTTTTGCCACACACTTTCAACCAGATCGAATCATCGCATTTGAGCCTGACCCAATTAGCTTTCAGCTGTTGCGCAAATGCTCTGAACTGAATAAGCCAGCATTTCACAATGTTGAGCTGATGAATTGCGGCGTTTTTGATACGCACAAGGAAGTCTCTCTTTCATTGCTTGGCACCGGCGGCGCTTATGTTGCCGACGAGGGGATGGTTCGAGTCGAGTGCAGGAGTATCGATGAGATAGCTGAATCATTATCTGTATCTCGTATCGGTCTTATCAAGATGGATATCGAAGGCTCTGAATTGCCAGCGATCCGCGGAGCACAAAAAGTGATAATTCGAGATAAACCAACCCTTCTTATTAGTATGTATCATAAGCCGGAGGACTTTTTTGAAATACCAACCCTTCTTAAAAAATTGGTCCCTCAATATCAATTTCGATTTTTGAATCTGGATGCGGAAAAACTTTTTTTTGAGCGAATTTTACTCGCAGAGGTTGTATGACCATTGCCGCAATTGTTGTAACGCACAATCGCAAGGAATTGCTTTCTCGCTGTCTCGATGCCATAGTACGCCAGACGAGATGTGTTCAGAAGATTTATGTGATCGATAATGCTTCTTCAGACGGGACGTATGAATACCTAGGGGCGCATGCGTATTTAGAAAACTCAAAGATCGGCTACCATCGGATGCGATATAATAGCGGATCTGCAGGGGGATTTAGCTTCGGAATGCACGTTGCGATGGAGGACGGCTTTGATTATCTATGGACGATGGATGATGATGGACTGCCTGCCGACACATGCCTTGAAGAACTATTTCAGTACAGGGATAGTCATTATTTTTTAAGCCCTTTCGTCACTTCTGAAGCTAGTGGAATCGAGGAGCGCTTACAGCGCATGCTTTCGTTAAAAGGGGTCAACCAGAACGGAGGTATGATCTTCGGTTACGCCTATCCCATGAATGGCATTCTATTGAGCAGAAGACTCATTGAGGATGTCGGGTTTCCTGAAAAAAAGTATTTCATAAGAGGTGAAGAGAATGAATATCTCTTGCGTGCGCAGCAGCAAGGATATCAAGCTGTGACAGCTATGCGCGCCCATTTTTACCACAAGATTGATGAGCTGCGCCAACTACCGTTTCAGCTTGGAACAGTCTTTATCGCGCCTATGCTGCATACCTACTGTTATTATCGGAATTATTATCATATTTTTGAAAAGTATTACGGAGTGAAGTTTCGTAACAGATGGCTCGTTAAGGAAATTATAAAGCGATGCCTTCTGTGTGAATTTTACACCATCTCTATTATGGTAAGAGCTATCAAAGACGCCGCAAGGAATACGTGGGGCGGCGAAACGCGGTATCTGCAATGAGTATTCAAGAAAAAAAATTATATTTGGTTGTACCAACGATCCGGGAAGATTCCATCAGGCGATTTATCCGGGAGTGGGCATTTTTTTTGAAAAATATTGACTGCGTGATCATCGTTGAGGATCATCGAGAAAAAGAATTTGACATTGGCAGCGATCATAGTAACGTGAAATTATTGCATTACTCTTGGGCTGATATAGAGCATGATCTTGGACATGATTCATGGATCATACCAAGAAAGACGAGCGCAATTAGATCATACGGATTTTGGAAAGCCCATCAGCTTGGCGCTGATACAGTCATCAGCCTCGACGATGACTGTTATCCTTTGAGTAATTATATTACTATCGATAGTAATGGGTCTTCCGTAGATTGTTTTCAACAACATTTTGTGAACCTGTATGAAATAGGCCGGAAGGAACGGAGATGGATTTCGTCAATTCGAAACATTCGACCAAGGGGTTTGCCGTATATAGATGATTTTGATGTTGTTCACCCTGATCGAATAATTTTAAGTCACGGCCTTTGGGCGCATATCCCTGACCTCGACGGCAAGACGCAGCTTGAAGGAAAAGAAATACCCCATTATTCAGAATACCTTGTTGATCAGCTCATTCCGAAGGGAATGTATTTTCCGATATGCTCAATGAATACCGCATGGAAAAAAGAACTTACCATAGCCCGGTATCATCTGTTGATGGGTGAAGACCGTCATGGAAATCCTTATGGGGTTGATCGATTTGATGATATCTGGGCAGGATTGTTTGCAAAAAAAATATGTGATCACCTTGGCTACCGGATCGTATCAGGCTATCCGGTAGTGTGGCATGACCGAGCGAGCAATCCGGTCATCAATAGCAAAAAGGAGGAAAGTGGCCTGCCAATCAATGAGAGTTTATGGAAGATAGTCGACAGCATTATCTTGTCTGGCAACACTATCGGGCAATGCTACCGCGAGATCGCCGAACAGCTGACTATGGACACGGCGTACTGGGAAAAAGTTAGAAGAGCAATGATGCTTTGGTCTGATTTGTTTTGATCACACACAATGTTTACTATCTCTATGGATGTAAGTGTGGTGATTCCAACAAAAGATAGAACAGAAGACCTTTTGTGCTGCATCCGCTCTATTGCAGCGCAAACACATCTTCCAGCAGAAGTAATTGTCATTGATGACGGGCAGCTACCTGATGAAGCGCTAGTAGCGATCCGCCAGATATGCGGAGGGACGAGTATCATTTTCTATTATTTTAAAAAAGATATCCCATCGTGTGCAGAGTCGAGGAATATTGGCACTGCCCACGCGAAATCCGCTTTTATCCTTATCCTTGACGACGACACAATTTTAGACGAGTCATATATTGAAACTCTCATAAGCGACTGTAGTTCACAGAGGGGGGATCTGCGTTTTGGCGGTGTCAGCGGCGCCATATCTGACGCCCGTCCACAGTCATTACTTGAGTTCTGCTTTGCAAAGTTTTTTTTCTTATCGTCTCCTCACGCATGGGATGTTACTGATTGGGGCTTTCAAGCTTGGGACAACTCAATGCGCGATTCCGGTAAAGCATATTATCTCTATGGAGGCACCTGTCTTTATCGGAAAACGGTATTGGAGCGTGTGCCATTTCGCAATCTTAGTCCCGGCAGAACTGCTCTGGTGGATGTAGATTTTTTTATGCGGGCAAAAAGGCTGGGTTATTATTTTTTGCGCAATCCATCCGCAAAGATTACCCATACAGAGTCACCGACCGCACGGGATTCTGATTATATGATTGGCAAAAAGGAGGGGTTTAATCGTTGTGCTATCTATCGGGATAACGGAATAAAAAATGCAAAAAACAATATCAAGTTTATCTGGGCGAGTATTGGCTGGGTATTGCGGCAATTTTTAATCGGAAAATTCACGAAAGGCCTCGGTTTAATTATTGGCTATGGCGCCTATGTCATTCGGTCGTCTTTCGTAGATACGTAGATAACTGGTTATTTGTTCGTATTGTAAAAAAGATCGTTCATTGATAGGATACCTGATAATTATCCATGGTGTTTGTTATTTGGTTCCGTATGCCAAAAAGATATTTAGTTACCGGGGGGGCGGGATTTATCGGGAGTAATTTGGTTGATGCGTTAGTTCAAAGAGGGGACAGCGTTGTTGTTCTTGACAACCTTGCTACGGGAAAGCGCTCACAGGTTAATCCAGCCGCTACATTTGTAGAAGGAGATATTCGCCTTTATGATTTTCCATCCCTTGGCTCATTTGATGGTATTTTTCATTTGGCGGCTCTTTCAAGGATATACCCAAGCATCCTTAATCCGGTAGAGAGCAGTTCTGTAAATATTCAGGGGTCGGTGCGAGTGTTTGAATATGCAAGGTCAATATCGGCAAAAGTTGTTTTTGCTTCTTCTTCCAGCGTGTATGGGCGTAAGAAGACCTTCCCCACACGCGAAGACAGTTTTCCCGACATCCAGAGTCCTTACTCTTTGCAAAAACTAACTTGTGATTACTATCTCGATCTTTTCTATCGTTTGTACGGACTACGCTATGCTATAGTGCGATATTTCAATGCGTATGGCGAGCGGCAGTTATCATCAGGACCTTATGCAACCGTTGTCGGCATCTTTCTCAATCAATTTTTACACAATCAGCCATTTACGATCATTGGCGATGGTTTGGCAAAAAGAGATTTTACCTATGTGCAAGACGTTGTTTTAGCTACTATCAGCGCCATAGAGCATGATGCAGAGAGCGGTATGTATAATATTGGTACTGGCGTAAACCATTCTGTATGCGAAGTTGCTGACATGATCGATCCAGGTCATCCCAAAATATATCTTCCGCAACGTCCTGGCGGATATCCCGAAACGCGAGCAGACAACGGATTGGCGAGGCGAGTTTTGGGATGGAGTCCTACCATGCAATTATCGGAGTGGCTCCAGGCACAAATTCAAAAAGTATCTCTAAGAAGACAACGCGAACAGGTTGTCTAAAACGTCGTTCGTCATTACGGACTCTCTGAACATAACTCTTTCTCTTTTTGGTGGTTTTCTTTTGATACAAGATACCGCAAGGAAAGTTTATGGTTCTGTGCGCCTATCCGGTCTCGAAGCGCCGGATCGGTAATGAGGTTTTTTATTTTGCAACGGAAATCATTTCTGTCATCAAGGGAAAATAATTGTTCTCTGGAAAAATTAAGAGTTTCCGTATTGCTTGGAATGTCGGAAGCCAAGATGGGCATGCCCGCAAAAAGACATTCTATAACTACGTTTGCAGTTCCCTCGTAGAGCGACGGGAGAAGGAAAAGATCAAATCCTCGCAGGTACTGCGATGCTTCATTGACTGCGCCCGGAAAACGCAAGATATCTGTAATGCCCATCGCGATGCTTTCCTTGATAAGCTTCTTGCGTTCCGGTCCATCGCCGAATATGATTATCATGGCATTTTTCTCTCTCATCAAAGAAGCATCGATCGAGCGATGAAGAAATGCATAATTTTTTTGGCGCGATAATCTACCAATTGATCCAATGATGAGTTTATTTGAAATAGTTTCCCCGAGTAAATCTGCGAAGTAACTCCTTGCGATTTTGTTCGATAGAAATTTTGGTTTTTCTTTGATAAGCAGGTGGTCAATACTAATCGTTCCATGCGATACAATTTTTTCATCTAAAGCGAACTTTTTATTTGAGTGGTTTTCAAAAATATATTCATCGATGCATGTTAGCAAAGCTCGATAGAGTAATAGTATGATACGTCGCGTCATTGGGTGTAAGCCATACATTGGATCAAGAATCGAAAGTCCGCCGAATATGAAACGCGTGTAACATCTCTTCCTAATCAGTTTTGCTGCTATGCCCGCAAAAAGCGCATTGGGGCTATAGAAATGTATGGCGTCAAATGCTTCTCTTTTCATCAGAAGCGATGCTTCCAGAAAGAAAAGAAAATTCATGAGTGGATTCTTTGATCGTTTCAGGAAGCGAAACTTGATGAATCGGATGTCCAACGCCTCGGCTTGTTCTTGCAAATATCCTCCCTCACCCGCCGAAATTATTGCCTCATATCCGAGATGTTTATACTGCATTGCACTGCGTAACAAGTTTTTTTGCGCTCCGCCTAATCCGCCGAGCGTTACGATAAACAGCATCTTTTTTTTCCTCTCCATATCAAATCTATATAGGACCTAGCGCGCTGCCAATATTATTGTTTCAATTTAATGAATGTGTATTCTTTCAACACGTCGCGTCTATTGGGGTATCGGTCTAAAAGCCTTTGCGCTAGGGTTTCTGCACGTGATAATATCGTCGAATCATATAACGCATACTCGCGATAGAGCGCAAGCAACCACATCATGTACTCAAGTAAATAGGGGTGTCTCCGCTCGCTTTTTTCAAGCTCACTAATCGCATATAGCAGAACCTCTCTTCTTGTCTCGCCAGACAGCGGGTACTTTTTGGCATACGTTACCGCTGCGCGGGCAAGCTCAAGCCGAATTTCATCTTCTACAAAAGAGAACCCTGACAATGACTTCTTGTAGATCGGCTTTCCCGCAGTAAAATTATAGTTTGATATATCAATCGCTTTCTTCGCTGTACGAACGTTGAGATATGGAATGATACTGACGAAAATAATCGGTACCATCAAAGCACCGACAAAAAATATGCTCAACGATTTCGTTGCCATAGTCGGCACAATATAATGTTGTCTATCATTATACGGCGTTGTCTTATCTGTCGATCCCATCGGTGTCATGAAATATAGCAAACCAAAACCAAAATATAACATTATCAACGGCGCAATCGCGTTAAGGCCTGTTATTATTTGAAGCAAATAGCTAGAGAAAAATACTGCAAGGACGATCAATGCAAGCTGATCATTCTTACTAGAGTTACCATTAGATTTATTGCCCCACCATAATTTTTTTATGAGAGAATAAGATACAACAATCCAGATTCCTATATATCCGGTCAACCCTACGATCCCCATTGTTGCTAAAATATTTAATATTTCATTGTGCGGGTAATCATACCACTGGGCCATAAAAAGCACGCCATAGTCTTGCGGCTTTACATACTGAGAAAAAATATAAGTATAGTTGTTTGGCCCAAAACCAAGCAGTGGGCGATCTAGAAATCCTTGCCACGCGATACGGGAAAGCTCTATTCTTGCGGGATCAAAAAAAAGCTCCGTGGTCACACGACGAATTTGCTCATATTTGATATGGGTTTGTGACCATTTCACTCCTTCCGGTGTCAGAAACCATAGATAGGCCGCTCCAATAAATGAGGTAATGATGAGGCCTATGATAATACCGTAAATGATTATGTGTCGGTTCCGCACGAAAGTAACCAAGCATAGCACTCCAAAAATTACAGCTGATATTTCCAACGTGAGCACGCCGGATCGAGTCAAACTCAAAAAAACTGCCGCTATTCCGGCTATGCCAAAAAATAATAGAATCAAGCGCAAGGACGCATTTTTTTCTTTAATGAAAAGCAATAACCCTAAAAATACATTGAGTATGATGTACTGCGCTAAGAAAATTGGATTACCCAGCGTTGCCTCAATACGAGATATTGGCACGCCGGGATAGATACCCTCAATAACAATCCATTGCCCAAAGCCATAGGCAGTTACTAAAAAACAAATTCCAATGCTCACCCAAATCAATCGGCGCCATACTTCCCATGTCTTAATCACAGAAGAAAGCACCACGAACCACAAAAAGAGATGAAGATAAATAATGACTCCATTCATCCGTCCTAAGGTTGACCATAGCGACCGCGAGACATCGAGTCCTGTCAGTGACAGTATAATTAACAGCACGATAAACACTCCGTTAACGCATATAAGAGGGTGGTGCCAGTTGACACGATATGCTGGATGGTAAAGTTGCAAAATCAGATATGCTGCAATCGAGATTTCTGAAAATACTTGGAATAAAATTGCTTTGGGGAATAAAAAAGCTGATATTGCTCCGGGATCAAAATACAGCGGCAGAGCAAGTATTGCGGTCGCGCAACAAAGAATGATACCTATCGTTATCTTTCTCATTCTGATTATCTCCTCGTATAGCCAAGCCTACCCACGTTTAGAAGCGGTTCGCTTCTCCCTTGCTATTGCAACAAAAATACCAAGCAATAACCCACCCATGGCTGCAAGGCTAATGATAAAAATGGGTCGGGGCCACAGAGGTTTGGGCAGCACATCTGGCGGTAGAATGATTTTTCTTTTTTTTAGATTTAAGAGATCCTTAGCAATTTGAGTGCTCTGCTGGATGTACGTAAGATTTCGGTCCAATGTATACATGTATGATAAGTTCAGGATAGGATTATTGCTCTCAATGGAACGACGGAACGAAGTTTGTTTCAAGGCAGCTTCAAGCTCCGAGAAGCGATCTTCCATCTTTTTCTGTGATTCAGACTGAACCTTTTGATTAGAGTAAAATAGTTCTGGGCCCTCACTTACCGCCGTATCGTTAAGAGCAGATAACACCCTTCGGGCCAGATCGACATCTTTGGAATTAATAGATACGACGACAAAATTTGTTCCCAAATCAGTATTTGCTATCATCTTTGGAAGGGCGGAGGTTTCTAAGTTTAGTTTTTTCGCTACCTGGTTGTTAAAATAATTTTGATTGATAAGCGAAGAAAGTGTTGCCGGTGACTCAACGGAAGATGCCTCCAGGATTGTTTTTGTACGATATATTTTTGGTGTCAAGCTACTATAGAGCAAAGCAGTGATCACAAGAACGGTTGTCGTCAAAAGCACCACAACTTTCCGTTGCCAGATTAACCCGATAATTTTCCCTATATCAATCACTATATCCTGTTCCTCACTAAATAATTCTCGGCGTACTAAGTCCGACATAGTATGTTATATATTAAATGATAAACGACTCATAAATCATTCGCTTTCATATAGTCTTGCATAGTTTTGTACCATTGTATTGATGCTAAAATTTTCATGAATGCTGTAGTTATTTTTAATACCCATTTTTTTTCTTTGTTCTTCATCCACTATGAGTCGTGTTATCTCGTTCACCAATCTTCGTGTATCGTTCGGGGGAACCAATAGGCCGTTATGTCCGTGAACAACCAGCTCAGTGACACCACCAACACTGGTCGCTATGATCGGCAAACTGGCGCACATTGCCTCTAGCATGATAATTGGGGATCCCTCATAGAGTGACGTGGAAACAATCATATCAAAACATAACATCAATGAACGAGTCTCTTCAGGATTTTGCTCACCGAAGAGCAGACAGTTATTCTCTAGCCTGTGTTCTATGATAAAATTTTCACATACAATCTTCAAGGGGCCACTACCGATCAAAAAAAATTTCGCCCTCCTAAATTTTCGATGAATGGCGAGCGCAGCTTTTAGGAAAGCTAATGGTTCTTTTGGATAGGCCAATCTGCCAACAAATCCAATAATTACCTCTTCTTTTTTAATTGAGAGCTTCTCTCTTATTTCATTTCTCGTTGTCTGTGCATGCCAACTAATCCCATTATTGATCACTAGAAATTTATCACTTTTGGCGACGGTTTTCTCAATAGCGTCTATTCTTGTTTTTTTTGAAACACATACGATTTTCGTTGACCATCTCGCTGCAGTTCTCTCCAAAAAAAAGAGTAGGCTTTTCGCCCATTTGTATTCTTTATTATAGAAGCCCCAGCCATGCGCGGTAAAATAAATTTTTTTAGTGCGATTTAGTTTTGCCGCAATTCTTCCTAAGATCCCCGCTTTTGTTGTATGGCAGTGGACAATATCATACTCGCCCGCTTTTATCAATCTATATAAAAAAATGAGCGCCAGGAAATCATTAACAAGTGAGGGATTGCGTCTAAGACGTTTAATAGGATGGAATACAATCCCGTGTTCGACTAGTCTTTCGGAAAGCAAACCAACGGGATTCGCTGCCACCTCTGCAGTAAATTTTCTTTTATCTAGATTGGTTGCCAAATCAAAGCAGATTTTTTGAGCTCCGCCCCACTCAGACAAGGTAATGATAAAGAGAATCTTTTTCATGGCGATTATTTATCCCTGCTTAAAAAGAGAAGGGGATACGGTATCCATTGAGGCAAGATGGAGACCAGGATTGGTCTTGCGAGGTAAAGATATGCACTCCGAGAGGTGCAGACGCTCATTATTACGCTGACGAGAGGAGGGTTGGACATATTTCTCTTGAGAAAGAATAATCACCAGGAAAGCCGACCCTAGATAAAACCAATTGAACGGATCTCCTATGAACGGGCTGGCATTATGGAACATGGCATTAATAAGGTACGCCGAAAAACTTCCTATCAGACCTATTGATACTGCCTGCAAAACCTTATCGTCTCTTTTTGTATTCCTGTATAGCAACTTGAATAGTTGACTGTAAAAAATAATAACTAATGCGATGGCAGTCCAGCCGAAGAGAACTCCGACATTGAGGAGAATATTATGTGGGAATAAAACCAAGGCTTGCGCCGCTCGTGGGTAATACTCGATGTCTGAATAATAAATATCTTTAACTCTATCGCTATACATAGAGCCGACACCGAACGGGTTCATTGCCACGATGTTTAATGCCGCAACCGTTGTCGGAATTCTTTCAGACACTGTATCGCCGAGCCTGAAGATTCCTTGATATATTTTTTCTTGTGATATCACGATGGGAAGAGAGAGTAAAAGTAGAGACGCAAAGAAAATAATTGAAAAACGAGTATATAATTTTAAGCGGAGCAAAAAAATAAAAACGATTAGTCCCCCGATAAACACTCCTAAGACAGCAGCGCGCATAAACGTTACAAGTAAAGCGACCAGTATGGTTGCAGTTATGATAACAATGATCTTCTTGGGGAGAAACAATTTGATCTTGACGATACTGAAAACAATAAGGAGCGGGAGAGCTGAAAGCAGTTGATACGATAAGGGCACCACGTAGGAGCTTAGGCCACTGACTCTAATGAGAGGCATAAGAGATTTTGGGACGCCTAACGCTTCTCGCATATGCCAAAAAAATGAAATATTGAAAAATTGTAAAATCGCAACTACAGCTGTAACAAATGTAAAACCTATAATCGCATAAAGAAAAATAATCAACCCTTTC
>JACQRL010000334.1 GCA_016206485.1 Planctomycetota bacterium
CTTTGACGCAAAATATAATATTTCCGTTCCGAGTTCACACCTGAAAAAGAGTCTTCTCCTAAAGAAATCATATGAAAAATAATCCATTTTTTTTAACCGGTTTGTAGCCAATATGAAAACTAAATATATTCTGAATTCGCACGTTGATTTGCCTGTGTAGTGGAGCTATAATTAGATTGGGTAAAAAGTGAAAGTAACTCGTTACTTTGATGAACAGGTTTTGCGTAAACGCCCTTATATCAATTTAGAATGGTGTGAGAGGGCAATTCTAAGTCCACTAAAACGTCAAGTACAATCGGATGGACGGATTCGTTTCTGGATTATGGTGCCTGAACATGGGAATAGGATATTAAGGGTTGTAACATTGGCGGATGGCAAAACTATTCACAATGCGTTTTTCGATAGGAACTTTAAGGGATAAATTAGATCGGAGGAAAATATGAAATTACATTACTATTCAGATACAGACTCTCTTTACATTGATTTGAACTCAAAACCTGGAAAAGAGACGAAGGAGATTGTTGAAGGATTGGTCGTAGATTTAGATGATATGGGAAATGTGGTAGGAATTGATATCGACCATGCTTCCAAAAAACTTGATCTTCGTTCTTTTGAAATGATTTCCCTTCCTATCCCAGTTACCAAAGTCGCCTAAATTATCTTTACTGTACTACCTTCCTGTTCAGTGGAAACTGTTGAACCTGCAAAAGATGAGCAAGAAAAAGCATGCGGAAGCTTTAACCAGACTTAAATTTAAACTCGCGTTATAATCCGCCGTTGGACTTCTTGATGGACCGGAAAAACGTCTCACGAAGCTGCACTCGAAGTGGTGTTGCTCATTTCGGAATTAAGTATGGTGTCACCGGAACTCCTTCCCGGAACTCCCTTGATTGTTTGCATATGATTTTCTCCGTGCCTCCATTTGCCTTCGGTACTCATCATCATATATCCCGTCTTTACCGCAATTTGGACACCTCTCTTTACATACAGGACAATAGATGGTTTCACAATGCTGACAGCTTATGGATGCAAATTGATGGGGCATGATTACTGGAAATTGATGGCAACTGAATATTGGATGATCTCGATTTTGGGATTTCTTTTGCCGTACCTTTTAACATCGGCTGGTAGTTTTATAGGTCCTCCATGGATCAGAATCCCACGCGGTTTTTGGCCGATGATCTTGCGGGTCCTATTCATATATCCCCGTAACTGATCAATATCAGCTTTTGAAGGCGAGTTTTGCTTGCATTCCACAACAACGGGACTGTTATTCTTATCAATCAAAAGTACGTCCGATCTAACTCCATCTGAAAACACATGCTCCCGAACTTTCATGTCTGGATATGGTTGGAGGCCTTCTTCCATGTGATGCGGATAAGTTCCTATATAATCAGAAATTGCTTTTTCCTTCCTAAAAATATGAGGTAGGATGCTTACCCAATTTTTTGGGTCATGGTAGACCTTAGCGATTCTGTTGAAAGAGCTCTTAGATATTCTGTTGATTGTGCTTAGTCTTACACCAGGAGACAATTGTGCTTTCCGCGGAAGTTGAACGACTAAATCGGGGTTCAAGGGACCATTTGCAATATCCCATCTCACCAAAATGCGACGCCCCTGCTCCCCTATAGGTTGATCACTACTTGGCGGAACCAATGGATTCCATTCATCGTCCTCGATCTTTTTTCGGAAAACCTCTCCAATCCTTCCTATTCGATTATTTTTCAATTGAACAACGACATAATCTCCAATTTCAACCCTCTTGATAGCGCTTCTGGCCCTTTTCCAGCCTCCCCTGCCCTTAGGTTTACCATTTAAACTCCATCCTGCATGTTTTTTGAATTTAGGGGGCCACCCAACTGCTACAGCTTGACCTTGATACCACCGGAACCATAAACCTGGATACCTTTCTTCCATACAGAAAACTTTCCAGTAGTTCATATTCAATTATTTGTGAATCTGGTTAAATTCTGCCTTCGACCGGAGCCAAATAAGCAACCCATCTCAAAGGCATAAGGTCCCTATCCTCTTCTTTCATCTTGTCATAATGTTCTTCCCAGAGATTTATGAATTCATCGAGATCGATCATTTCAATATGTCTTGAAGAACGCCTGATCTCAGCCTCTGCTTCGCTGGTGAACCCTCCCATTGAAACTATGAGTCCCGTTTCATCTGGCTTATTTAGAAGACTTGCCAACTCTCGAGCTTCATTGACTGATATCTTCTGATCCCTATGTTTTACTTGTACCTTAATTCGTGGGGGTACACTTCCAAATGGGTCTTTGTAAGCTAAAATATCAAATCCCCCATCTCGGCCCCTAGGAGCGACGAACGGAGTATGATACCCCATGCCTCTAAGAAGAGCTGCTACTAAATCCTGAAACTCATATGGGTCAAGATTTTTAATGTAATCTTCAATGTCTGCTCGTGCGTTTGAAAATGATTGCTCAAAGGCGGTCTTTCTAGAGATTTCCTCGGAGACTTCATCCTGAATCTCGGGAGTTTCCTTTGTTTGCTTTTGCTTCCATTCCCTGTATTTTTGGTTGGATTTTTTGATAAAATCACCAGGTGACAACTTGAGGGCATCGATACCCTCATTGGTTATGTACCAAATCCCCTTATTTTTTCTTAGCCATCCTGCCTTTACGCAATTGATGGAATAAAGATGCAAAATTGATTGCCATCTTATGTACCCTGTTTTTTCAAAGGATTCCTTTTCATATTCTGTCAATTTTAAAGTTTGACCAGTGCTATCCATTACATCTCGAGAAGCCATTTGGCCGCCATTATCTTTTAAGATTTTCAAGGCAGTCTGCAAATATTCACCAATTCTTACCATTTCAATTTTCGCCATTATTAACTCCTATTTATATTTAGAATTCCGGGGACACCTTACTTATTTTCCTGAATTAAGTATGCGGTCAACGGGATTCTGGTCCGGAATTCCTCTCCAGAATTCCTTCGGGATATTTGCTCGATTCTTGCGCGATCCTCTACCACCGTTTAATTAATTGACGTTCGTGTGAGTTTCCATAGCCAGATGCTCAGGCCGCCCATGACGATAAAGGCAAGCGCGCTTGGCCAGAGAGGTATCCGATAACCAGCTACAAACATCTCAGGTCGTATCACCAATCGTCCCAATTGCACCAGAGACATCAAACCGAATATAATACTCGCCAATCGTAACCCCAAAATATGTGACTTCATTTTTTATCCCTCCATAACCTGTATCAAGGTGGAGATATCGTGCTCGTCCATTTTCTGATCCTTTGTAAATTCCGGCAACAGCTTACTTAATTTTTTCAATTTAGTATGGTGTCCCCGGAACTCTCCGGAACTCCCTGATTCCGACCATTGTTCACCTCACTTATGTGCACTTATATCTTCCCCTTCTCCAGAAGCGTTGAGAATATCTCTTTCGCTAAAAGAGGAGGAATAGGAATAGGGGACGTAGTTTATTTGTTTAGTTGTTGATCGCATTTCGTTCTATACTTTCTTAATTCATCTCCCATTTTCCCTCCCTATGTCCACTCACGTAACTAAACAACTAAACTAC
>JACQRL010000035.1 GCA_016206485.1 Planctomycetota bacterium
AATCGACCATTTTGATCAGCTTGAAATCTAAAATTTCAACTTAGGCGGCAGAAAGTTGTAGTATTTAAAACTCAAAACAAAACTATACAGCCTTTAATTATCTTTGACGGTATCTCTGGAAAAACGCGAATATTCATCTAAATTACACGGTCTGCTAATTTTCGCTTGATATTCGGAATCTGCCTAATACACTGTCTAGGCATGGTAAAAGGTTTTAAACTTACTAGGCTGTGGAAGGGAAACAGAAATTCCAATAAGAAGCTGCAATCCAAGGGGGTTTCGCCTTGTTCGAGATGTGGTCAGCCAAAGCTCCCACACACTATTTGCGGTAACTGCGGACATTATAAGGACAAAAAAGTCATAGACATGACTAATCTCTAAAAGTAATGTCCAGAATCAACATCGGAATCGATGCAATGGGAGGTGACAAGGCACCAGAGCAAATAGTTCTTGGAACAATTAATGCCGCTAATGCAAAACAAGACGTGAATTTTACCCTAATCGGGAAAGAAGAGGAAATACTCAGATGGGAGCTCCCAAAAAACGTTAGAATTGTAAATGCAAGAGATGCTATAGAAGACGATGAGCCTCCTGTCCAGGCGCTGAGAACCAAGAGAGATTCTTCAATTATGAGGGGAATAAAGCTCGTTTTAGAAAAGAATTTGTCTGCTTTCGTATCCGCAGGCAGTACGGGAGCCGTTGTTGCAGCCTCAATTTTCAAACTAGGATACTTAGAAGGTGTTAAAAAGTGCGGCATACTTGTCACATTGCCGACAAAAAATGGTATGGCAGCACTTGTCGACGCCGGCGCCAATCTTAACCCTAAACCAATTCACTATCTACAATATGCAATTATGGGCTCATGTTACATCAATATACTGCACCCCGGTAAGGAAATTAACATCGGCTTGCTCAATGTCGGGGAAGAAACAACAAAGGGAACAGAACCAATTAAACAGGCACACAAACTGTTAAAGAGCTGCTTAACCAATTTCAAAGGAAATGTAGAAGGTCACGAAATACTAAGTGGAAATTTTCAGCTTATTTTATGCGATGGGTTCGTTGGTAATATCGTGCTGAAACTTGGTGAGAGTATGGCAAGCTTTCTAATGAACGGACTCAAATCAATGATTGAAAGCTCTATAGAACTAAAAGACAAATTCAGGGAATTTAACAAGCCTTTCGATTTCAGCGAATATGGGGGCGCTCCAATACTCGGCATTAATGGAACTGTCTTAATCGCACATGGCAGGTCGGATAATCGTGCAATAACAAACGCGCTTTTCAATGCGATAAACATGGTACAAAACGACATTAACGGAAAAATCTCCGAAGAAATTAAACAACACAGTCTTTGGAAGAGGATTCAAAAAATGCTTAACATCGTTGATGAAAGTTAAGATAGCCGGGACTTCATCTTTTGCTCCTCAAACAATACTTACAAATGCTGAACTCGCTAAAATGGTCAATACATCTGATGATTGGATAGTTCAAAGAACCGGAATCAAGGAAAGGAGAATTGCAGAAGATAATGAGACTCCTTCTGATCTTGCTACTAATGCTTGTAACAAATTATTTAATGAACTTTCGGTAAAACCCGAAGATATCGATCTCATTATCTGCGCAACATCATTTCCTGATTATGCTTTTCCCTCAACAGCTTGTTTAATACAAAAAAAACTTAAATGCATGAATGCTGGGGCATATGATGTCTATGCAGGCTGTACAGGCTTCATCTATGCAGTAACTACAGGAAGCCAATTCATCCGGTCAGGATTATACAAAAAAGTATTGGTAATCGGTACAGAGACACTTTCCAAAATAATGAACTGGAATGACAGATCAACCTGTATACTATTCGGAGACGGTGCTGGGTGTGTACTATTAACAGAATCTAATGACAATAGTGACTTTCTTCACTTCGAGTTGGGAGCAGATGGAAATCAATTTTCACACGTTATATTACCATCCAGCGGTGCAGTAAATCCTCCTTCAAAAAATAAAGATCAAAATCTATTCTATGTTCATATGAACGGGAGAGAAGTCTACAAATTTGCTGTCAATAAGATGGCAGAGCTCATACTAAATGCCGTCAAAAAACAAGATATGAATCTTGGAGAAATCAATATTATAATACCGCATCAAGTGAACCTCAGAATAATTGAATCAGCCCTTCAAAAAATCGATTTTCCTATAGAAAAGGCCTTTATAAACATTCATAAATATGGAAATACTTCATCCGCTTCGATACCTGTTGCTTTGGATGAAGCAGTAAAACAGGGAAGAGTGCAAAGAGGGGATCACATAATCCTCCTCGCATTTGGAGCTGGGCTAACCTGGGGTTCAACACTGATAAAATGGTAGTAATTCTCTGCCAATAATGTGCCGAAGTTAAATTAAGTAAGTATACTTTTACTATGGCAGAAATATCAACAGTCATCTTTGCAGGTCAGGGTGCTCAAAAAGTCGGCATGTGCAAGACCCTATATGACAAATACCCATTTATTAAATCGTTAATAGACAAAAGCTGTGATGTACTGAATTACGACATTAAAACAATAATGTTTGAAGGCACACAAGAAAAACTTAATGAAACAATTCATGCCCAACCTGCGCTATTGATATCAGGATTTGCATGCTATTTACTTTATGCTCATGCTACAGGTAAAGAAATAAATGCTTCGCTAACTGCGGGACTTAGTCTTGGAGAATACACATCATGTGTTTACTCAAAAGTAATTCAGTTTGGACAATGTTTAAGCCTGGTTGACAAACGGGCAAGGCTCATGCAAGAAGCTTGTGATAAAACGAAAGGAACTATGGCTAGTATAATTGGATTAAAAAAAGAGCAGGTACAACAAATCGTTGCATCCTTTGAAGGTAAAGGTGTACTGGTAATTTCTAATTACAACTCAACAGATCAATTTGTTATCTCTGGTGATATTGAGCTGGTGAAAAAAGCCTCAGAAGATGCTTCAAAAGCAGGGGCAAAAAGAGTCATCCCATTAAACGTTGCAGGTGCTTATCACAGCCCGCTTATGATTCATGCACATGAACAGATGCATAAAATCCTTCAACAAGAACATCTGAATAAACCATCAATTCCTATCATCTCCAACTACAGCTCAACTCCGAACGATGAGGTCGAAAAGGTAAGAGCAGCATTACAAAACCAACTTATAAAACCTGTCAGATGGCTGCAAACACTCAATTATCTGGCAAAAAGCGAAGTCGAAACCGTGTATGAATTCGGTCCTGGAAAAGTAACGACCGGAATTTTAAAAAGGCTCTACCCAAATATGAAGTGCATTTCTATCTCATCAGACAGCGATCTAACTGCACAAAGTGAATAGTAATAAAT
>JACQRL010000036.1 GCA_016206485.1 Planctomycetota bacterium
ATAGTATTGTATATGAAAAAATGCCTATTACTTGCTACTATTGTTGCAGTATTTTTGATAAACTGTCAAACCAGAAGACTGCCTGATAAGTGGGAGGATAGAAATCAAAATATTGTTACCAAACACTTTATTATTGAAACAGATATAGATAACCAAAATGCTTCAAAAGTAGTAAATACTCTTGAAGCGATATATTTACGATATTGTGAGATATTTGGTTTTGCTGAATCAACTGTACTGAAAAAGCCGCTGAAGACATATCTTTTCAAGGAATTTAAAGATTTCGCATTTTTTCTTAACCCAAGAATGAGTGAGGAGATCTCCAGTAAATTGAAAATGCTGGAAGAAATGGGTATTAAAGTTATTGACGTATATTCTCCTCAATCGTCAGGAGCCTGCATTTTCGGCAGTGTTCCAAAAGCTTTGGTATTGTATTTCAATGATCAGATAGAAGGGACAATCAGGCATGAACTTGGACATTTATTTGTTCATGCGAGTGGGGTCAGAGTTAGTAGATGGTTTAATGAAGGGATAGCCGAATATTTAAGGGTTCAATCGAAAACTCAAGTTCAAGAGCATTTTGATGAGTTGAATAGATTAAATAAACTTGATCTGAAATTGTTTGTTTCCTCAGATTTTGACAGTTTGCCCGAACAATATGCTGTCAGCTGGCTGCTGGTTTATTATATGATTGATATAAAAAAATCTATTGGCATTTCGGATTGTTCAGGATATCAGGAAAAGATAGTGAAAATTGTAAAAGAAAAAACTTTAAAGGAGTTAATTTCTGAGGTGAGCCAACACTTTTCTTCAATTCAATAGGCTTATTCCTATTCCAAATATCGTTCTGCTTCCGGCAACGATGAAACCCACTTCTTGACCTTGGAGTCGGAGGGTTTTCCTTCCTCTACAACTGCGCCATCCTCCAAGATTAAAACCCTGTCTGTATATTGAAGTGTCGAATAGCGGTGGCTTATTATAATTGCCATATGCTCCTTATTGCAGTCATGTACAAATTTATCCAGAACATCCTTGATTCTTTTTTCTGTCTTTAAATCCATCTGGCTGGTCGGCTCATCCATTAAAAGGAGCGAAATCGGTTTCAGCAGGGCGCGGCTTATTGAGATCCTCTGTCTCTGGCCGCCTGACAGTGCCTGCCCGTTTTCTCCTACTGATCTGCTTAGCTCATCAGGAGTTCCGGCGAAATCTGCAATCCCGGTAAGCTCTATTACCTGCTGGAGCTGTTCTTCACCAGCTTCTTGGTTTGCATAAAGAATGTTTTCTTTTATTGTTCCGTTGAATATAACCGCATCCTGAGGGCAATATCCGATACACTGTCTTAGTGACTTAGTGTCAATATCATAAATGTCTATTCCATTGACTAAAATCTGCCCCTGCTGTATTTTGTAGTACTTACATAACAGGTCAATTATTGTAGTTTTACCGACCCCGCTTTTGCCTGCAATGGCAACTATTTCACCCGCATTTATTCTGAAGGATACATTTCTGAGTACCGTTTCAATCCCGTATGAGAAATTTACATTTCTGAATTCAATCAATCTTATCTTGTCAATCTTGATATTTCCGCTCATGATTTCAGGTTCAAGTTTTAATATTTCAAGGATCCTTTCGCAGGCAGGAAGTCCTTCCTGAACTCTATTATATCCTTTAGTAAAACCTCTTATCGATGTATTAAATGTGGCTAAAGCGTATGAAAACAGCGCCATACTTCCGGCGGTGATTAACTCCCTGTTTGCCAGGAGTCCGATCACAAAAAACAACAGCATTAAACTTGCAGCTATGAAGAGCTCTACAATGCTCAAACTTAGGGCCCTTTTCTGTACGGCCTGCATAATTTTTTTAAAGAATTCCCTGTTGGATGATCTGAATCTTTTTATCTCTTCCTCTTCTTTATTCAGAGATTTTATGACTTTTATACCGCGGTAAAATCTGACAAAATTATCAAGCACCTCTCCAAGATATATAAGACTTTTAAGTCTTTTCTCCTTCAGTTTTTTTGCGATTTTATTTATCGGGAGAACATATATGGGAAGAAATGTTAAAGTCAGTAAACCCAGATACATGCTCGCCGCAAACATTAAAGTTAAAGAAGTGATGCAATAACAGGTATTCATGATCAGATCATCAAAGAAAAATGTTATTACCTGCTCTACGCCTACGCTGTCGTTTGAAATTCTTGATACCATGTCGCCGGATTTGGTTTTAATAAAAAAACTCAGATCAAGAGAGATTATCTTCTCTGAGATCCTGTTACGTATATCAAATATCATTTTTTGCGTTATATAGTTTGTTAATACTTCTTTTACATATTTAAAAAAGGCAAGAATTAAGGAGAGGATCGCAAACTGGAGGATTATGGTTTTGAGAATTTCAGATATTTGCTCCTTCTGGCTGGAGGCGGAATCAAGAAGAGGTTTTAACAGATATGCTCTGCCCCTGTCTATGAACGATACAACAAGTATTGATCCCAAAGATAATGCGAGAAGGATTCTGTATTTTTTTGAAAAATCCAGGATCTCTTTTACTAGATTTGCTGTCTTTCCCATCTAAACCTTTCAAAGTTACCTTTAAAATCGTCAAAATTATCCATGTATAGCTGGTTGAGAATGGAAGCTAGAATTTCAAAAGAAAGCAATGACTGAGCAATCAACGAGCATGATGAAACAGTGCAGGTATCGCTTCTTTCATACACGCCTTGGCTTTCCTGCTTTGTGGTTACATCGACAGATTTATAACCTTTTCTTAATGTCGCAATGGGTTTGCAATAAGCTTTTAATATTATATCACTTCCATTTGTTATTCCTCCCTCGATGCCTCCGGAAATATCTCCGGTTTTGATCGTTCCTCGTTCTGAGCTTTCATAACTTCCATGTGCCTGAGATCCTTTCAATCCGCTTTGATTTATTCCGGAACCAAGTTCTACTGCCCTTACAGTTTGGATTGATGACAGCACCCTGAACAATTTTGCGTTGAGTCTTTCTTCCCATGGTGTTATAGTGCCGATTCCTGCTGGGACATTCTTAAAGCATACTATAAAAGCTCCGCCGAGCGTATCTCCTTCTTCCATAACTCTGGAAATGGAACTTTTAAATTGTTCATGACAAAGTTTGCAGCAGTTCAGGTCATTTCCATCGTGGTTTTCAATCTGGTGATTGCAGGTTCGTTCCCCGATTTGCACAGCTGAACTCAGGGCAGTTATTCCAAGGATATTGAGTATAGATTCTGCCAGTGCTCCGGCAGATGTCCTTATTGCCGTAAGTCTTGCTGAAGCAAATTCACTGAAATCTCTTGCATCAAGATTTTTATATTTTTTCATTGCAGGAAGATCTGCGTGCCCGGGTCTGGGAACAATCTGAGGGTTCAGTTCGTTCATATTATTCACCTTGTTTTTGATCTGTAATGTGATAGGTGATCCGATCGAGTGATTATTTCTTACGCCGCTCAGGATTTCAACCTTATCATTTTCAATCTTCATTCTTGCGCTTCTGCCGAACATCATATTTCTTTGGTTAAGTCTCTTGTTTATGAAATCAGTATTGATGGGTGTTTTGTATGGAAGCCCTTCGATTATTGCGATCAGAGAATCACCATGCGATTCACCTGCAGAAGTGTATCTTAACATATCAGACTACTTAAACCTCACAACTTTATTCTAAACTCCATGTTCTACGATCCACATTCTACGATTTATGGTTTAACAGTGATCTCCCTCTCAAAATTAAACTCTTCCCATTCCATCATTCCCCCGGTTACGTTGTAAAGATTTGTAAAGTTGTTTAGTGCAAGTATATCGCATGCCTTTGCGCTTCTTCGTCCGGAAAAACAAACAGCGAGAATTTTCTTTCCTTTATAACCATCTAATTCCTTTACTCTTTCAGTAAATTGCTCTATTGGTATGTGAATTGAACCCTTTATATGGCCAAGAGGTCCATAATATTCGTCATCCCGCCTTACATCTACTACAATGAGATCCTTTTCATTTTCAATCATTTCTTTTGCCTTATGAACATCTATTTTTTCAAACATATAGCCTTCCTACTAAAGCCCATATTTTATCATTCGTTCCAGGTTTTTTTAGTTATTTTAGAGTGTGCTATATTTTGGCAGATCTTCCAGGGCTTTTACTAATCATCTGCTGAGTGAGTTAAAGCGATGAAAAAACTAGTTTACAATCTTTAGTGATTTTAAGTATGTAAGGAATGGACCTTGGATCTTACCGTCAATAGGCGGACTGGTTTCGGCTACCAATTTTCCCACAACCTGGACATCTTTTCCTATCAGGCTGAACCAGTCTAAATTAACTGCCTGCCTGTCGATGTGAGCAATGTAAATAGGGCAGTTGGCTTTTGTAACAAGTTTTGCATGTTTTCCATCAACGTTTTCGAGTTTTCCGGAGACCATGATTTGTTTTCCGTAATACTTTTCCAGCTCTAAGAGTGTTCCCTGCTGCATTTCATAAACCGGGACTGGATCCTTTGATGGAGGCTGATTTTTTACATCGTAATCTGAACAACTAGCTGTAATCAGCATAGTTAGAAAGATTATTTTTTTCATTTAGTGCATTATAATAATCGATTTTGATTCGAGGTAGTTATTTAAGGATTCTTTACCGAGATCTCTTCCGAATCCACTCTGCTTGAATCCTCCGAACGGACTCACAGGATCCATGCAATAAAATGAGTTTATCCAGACGATCCCGGCTTTAACTGTTTTTGCGAAATACATAGCTTTATTTATGTCTTTTGTCCAGCATCCAGCAGCAAGTCCATATATTGTGCTGTTTGTCATGCTCACAAGATTTTCCATAGTGTCGAATTCTATACATGATAATACTGGTCCAAAAATTTCTTCCTTGGCGATTGTAGATCCCTGGTTTACCCTGTCAAATATAGTTGGTTTTACGAAGTAGCCTTTTTGATCCAACCGGCTTCCTCCGGTGATGGTGACAGCATTTTCCTGAATCGCTGTGCTCATGTATCTTGTAATCTTTTCAAATTGCATCTTGTTGCAAATAGGGCCCATTGTAGTAGTTTCTGAAAGAGGATCTCCTGTTACAATAGAGTCTACCTTTCGTTTCAGCTTTTCCAGATACTGATCATGTATTGACTTGTGAACAAAAAGCCTTGATCCTGCGATGCAAACTTGTCCGCTGTTGTAGAAAATTCCGTTTACAGCGCTTTCAATAGATGCATCTATTGGGGCATCTTCGAAGATTACATGGGGAGACTTTCCTCCCAATTCTAAGTGGACTCGCTTAAGATCGTTAGAACAACTTCTCAGTATTTTCTTTCCTGTTTCTATTGAGCCGGTAAAAGCAATCTTATTGATCGGAGATTTCACAAGCAGTTCCCCGGTTGTTCCATCTCCGGTCACGATATTTACAACTCCTTCAGGGAGCCCGGCCTCCTGAAATATTTTTCCCATATAGAGCGCAGTCAGAGGTGAATGTTCGCTCGGTTTAAGAATTATACTGTTACCGCAGACGATAGCGGGGGCAATCTTGTAAAAAGCAATTATGAGAGGAAAGTTCCACGGAACGATTCCTGCCGCTACACCCACAGGTTCTTCGGTGACAAAGAGAGTTGTATTAGTTGATATTATGTTAGTGCTTCCGGTTATTTTATCGCACCAGCCTGCGTAGTAGGTAATTAATTCTGCAGTACGGGGTATCTCACGGTTGAGCATAACTGATATCGGTTTTCCAACATTCATTGTTTCCAGCAGCGCGAGTTCATTTTTGTGTTTAAGAATCAGCTCTGCTATTTTGTATAGATATTTTCCTCTTTCTCTCGGGTGGATTCTTTCCCAGACTGACTGTGCAGATCTGGCTGATTCAACAGCCATTTTAACATCACTGTCGTTGCAGATTGGAATCTTGTAGATTTGTTCCTCTGTTGCAGGATTTATTACCGGCAGCCACTTATCGCTTGTTGATTGAACATATTTATTTGAAATGAAAACTTCGCCTTCCTTTGGGAGTAATTCCTGTACGTTAAATTTTGACATATAATCCTATTTTATCATTCCAAATTCCATTTTCTATGTTCTGATTTCTGAATCCTGACTTCTGTATCTGTGTTCCGCTTATCTCGGCAGAAAATCAATATCTTTAAGCTCATCGCGCTGAATCTGGGTTATTTGAGATGTCCCTTCGAGGGCAAGATTAAGTAATGAATTAAATGTTTCTTGGGTGATTGGGTTTGATGACTCTGATGTCGCCTGTACTTCGATTATTTCTTTTTTGTGGTTTGCGCATACATTCATATCCATCTCTGCGCGCGAATCTTCTTCATAAGCAAGGTCGAGTAATGGCTTTCCATTGACGATTCCGACGCTGCACGCGGCCGCTATTCCTTTGATTGGTTCGACTTTGAATTGCACTCCATTGTTTTTTAGCTCCTGAATACAGTCAACAAGCGCTACAAATGCGCCGGTTATTGAAGCAGTTCTGGTTCCTCCATCCGCATTCAGAACCTCACAGTCTATCCATATAGATCTTTCTCCAAGAAGCTGGAGATCACATACAGCGCGCAGACATCTGCCGACAAGTCTTTGGATTTCAAGGGAACGCGAGTCTGCCTTTCCGAATCTCTCCCTCGCCTTTCTGTCAATTGTTGACCCTGGTATCATCGCATACTCTGCAGTTACCCAGCCTTTGTTAGTTCCGAACAGAAATTCTGGTCTTTTTGCCTCAGATTTTGCAGTGCACAACACTATCGTTTTTCCGAACGAGATCAGGCACGATGCGTGTGTATTTGGGAGATAATGCCTGATTATTTTAATGGGACGGATCTCGTTATTCTTCCGATTCTCTTTTCTTCCCATTTGATAGTCCGTCAATGATTTTACCTATTTTAACCTGATTAAATGTTCCCTGATCAAAATAAAGAGCCAGCGATATCTTTCTTTTCCATCTAATCATTTTGTTTAACCTGCTTTCAACAAATGGTCCTGCGCTTATCAGGGCTTTTATTATTTTGTCCGGGTCTTCGACTTGTTCTGAGAAAAGATAAACATGCGCAAATTTCAGATCTTCTGAAAGTTCCACTTTTGTTACGTACATCGAGCCGACTTGCGGATCTCTGACATGATATGACAGTATAACAGTGACCGTTTTGAGAACCTCCCTCTCTAACCTTTGCTTTCGATAGGTGATCGAACTGTTCATAAAAAGATTAGTGGACAGCAGGGGCAACCTCGACTTCACTGTAGATTTCAATTATGTCACCTTCATTAAAATCATCGAAGTTGGAAACTCCAATTCCGCACTCAAACTTTTCCTGTACTTCTTTGGCATCATCCTTGAATCTTTTCAATGAAGATACCTTGCCCTCATGAATAATTTTATTATTTCTTTTAACCTTGCACGGAGAATTTCTGATTGCCTTTCCTTTCTGTATATAACACCCTGCAATAGTTCCAAGCTTTGAGATCTTAAAAACCTGTTTTACAAGAACTTCACCGACAAGCTCGAGTTTCATTTCAGGTTTGATTTCTCCCTTTACGAGTTTTTCAATCTCGTCAACAAGATCATAAATTATATTAAAGTGTTTTACTGGAATCTTTTTATTTTTTGTTAAAGCTTCAGCTTTTGAATCGATTCCTGAATTGAATGTCAATATGCAGGCATTAGAAGCCGTTGCAAGCAGCGCATCCGACTCCGTTACCTTGCCTACATCGGCGTGAATTATCTTAACATCAATATTACTTTTTGTTACCTTGCCTGCGGCATTTATTATGGCCTCAATGGATCCTTTGTTGTCGCATTTAAGAATAATTTTGATTTCTTTCTTTTCTGATAATAAATCAGAAAGAGATTTTGTTGCATCTTTTGCGGGAGCAGCAGAATTACCTTTCCTTTCTTTTACAATGTCTGTTGCTACCTGAACGCTGGAGACTTTCATAAATTTATCTCCTGGTTTTGGTACATCACCAAGTCCCATGACCTCAATCGGAGTTGATGGAGGCGCAGTACTAATTGATTTCTTGTTGTGATCAAGCATATCCCTAACCTTTCCGGAAACTTCTCCAGCAATAATGATATCTCCTTTCTTTAAAGTTCCGTTTTGAACCAGTAAAGTGGCTTTTGGTCCCTCTCTGTCAGATTTGGATGATTCGAGTACCAATCCCTGTGGAATAGCATTTGGATCTGCCTTGAGGTCAAGCATTTCTGCCTGAAGAAGTATCATTTCAAGAAGGGTTTCTACGTTCAGACCTGTAACTGCAGAAACGCTTGCGTAGATAGTACTACCGCTCCATTCTTCTGGTATAAGACCCTGCTTTGAAAGTTCATTTTTAATCCTGTCTGGCTGGGCTCCCGGTTTGTCCATTTTATTGATCGCTACCATAATGGAAACCTGCGGTCCGGCTGCTTTTGCATGGTTTAATGCCTCCATAGTCTGCGGCATTACACCTTCATCGGCAGCAACTACGAGTATTACAATATCAGTTGCATTGGCACCTCTTGCCCTCATAGATGTGAATGCTTCGTGGCCGGGAGTATCAATGAATGTAATTTTCTTCCCGTTCGGGAGAGTAACTTGTGTAGCTCCAATGTGTTGTGTAATACCTCCCGCCTCTTTCTGCGCGACATGTGTTTTCCTGATGTAATCGAGCAGGGTAGTTTTGCCATGATCAACATGTCCCATTATTGTAACAACAGGAGGTCTTGTTATTCCAACCTTCGCATCTTTTTTTATCCCGCGCAACAATTGATCTTCCTGTGTTACTATTTTTTGAGTTGTTATATCTATTTTGTTTTCAAGTCCCAGCAGGACTACATCATCTTCAGTGAGCATAGAATCGCTGGTTATAAATCTGTTGCTTTTCCTGAGCGTGCTAAGTGCATTCTGAATCTTGATTCCCGACATAAGTGAAAAATCTTTGATATTAATGGGAACAGTAACAGTAAACTTCGTAGGCTTGGATGGTTTTGGAGGAATAACCTGAGGTTTCTGTTCTTCATCAGGTCTCTTAGGCCTGAATTGAGGTTTTTTTCTGACCTGCTTTCTTAAATATTTTGCTCCTGTTCTGTATTCAGATAGCTTTCCAACCCCGCCAAGGTCTTTGTCATGTTGATAGTCAATGTTTACATTTCCCATCGTTTTGACATTTAGGAGCTTTTCCTTCACATTTAGAATATTTTCGCGCAACTCATCTCTTTTTTTCTTTTCCTTGGTTTGTATCTCTTCGATTATGACTTGTGGCTGCAGCTGGGTTGCCTTTTGCTTTTCCAGCTCAGTGTTTCTTTTTTCTTCGGTTTCTTTCTTAGGCTTTGCTGCCTTTTTGATCATTTTTGAAAGGGTTTTGATCTGCGTTTTTTGCTTCGCTTCCTCTTTTGCGGCAACCTGCTTTGCTTTTTTCTCCTCTGCTTTCTTTTCCTTTTCAGCGGCTTCATTTTCTGCGCTATTCTTTATGTTGTTCAGGATAGCAAGCTGGTTTTTATCGAGATTTTTAATGTGCGGGACTTTCTGCCTGATTGCCTGTGAAATATTAAAAGGAATATCTTTTCCGGTTAATGTTATGCCAATATTAAGCGCATGCACAAAGCCTACAAACTCGTTGGCTTTGTAGCCAAGACTTTTGGCAAGTTCAGATATTTTCATTTACCGGTTTCTGCCTTGTTTTTACCCAGCTCTTCCTGGTGCGGCTGTATTTCAAATACATCGATTTCGTATTCTGCAAGCTTAGAAGCAAGCTTTACATTTCTTCCTCCCCGACCAATTGCCTGAGAGAGTTGCGACTGTTCCACAAATACCTGAGCATAGTGGTTGCGTTTGTCGATTTTGATCTCAGTAACTTCAACAGGCCTAAGACTGTTGGTGATGAGATTTTTTTCGTCGTCCGCCCAGCTTATTATGTCAATGCGCTCACCATTCAGTTCCTCGACTATATTTCTGATCCTGGCCCCCATATACCCTAAACAGCTCCCGATATTATCTTTGGATCCTTCATTAAACTTAACAAGAACCTTTGATCTATAGCCGGCATCACGGGCAACTTTTATAATTGTGCATCTGTTTTCTCTGATGTCCGGAATTTCTAATTTTAGAAGTTCCTTTACAAAGTCCTCCCGCTTTCTGCTTAGTACAAGAAATGTATTGTTGTAAATTGTCTTGAAATCTACAAATAGTGCTTTAATGAATGAATTGGGAAGATAGTTTTCTCCCGGCACCTGCTCTTTTCTTGGCAGGATTGCCATCATTTTATCTGTAGTTTCCATGAGTACATAGTCAGACTCATCTTTCATTATTTTGCACGATAGAAGCTTTCCGATCTCTTTTCTGTACTTAGTTTTTATATTGCTTTCTTTTAATTCGCCAAGTTTTTTAAGGAAGATTGATTTGACTTCGTAAAAACTGATCCTTCCGAGACTGGATGGATCAATAATCTCTCCATTGATTTTTGCCTTTATTTCTCCATTTGTACGGTCAATTAATACTTCCGGCTCCTCGCTAGTTCTATAAAGTTTTTTAAGTGCGGACGAAAATGCCTCTTCAAGACCTGAGAAAATTGCTTCTCGATCGCAGTTGTGTTCTGCCTGTAGAGCTTCCACAAGTGATAATGTATTCAACTTCATAAATATCAGTTAGTACCAAAGTCTATAATATAGTTCAGGATAAGGAAGGTGTCAAATATAAGCAGAGGCGAGATGTCGCGCGTAGGGATTAACCTGTATTATCAGTGGGAAAGATCGGCTAAACAACTCTTAGATTTCTTGATTGTTATTTGTTAGGTTTCATGCTTACCGTGTGCAGAATTACATTATTGATGTTACTTTGATAGCTTTGTTTTCTTACATTGTCGGATCAATTCCTTTCGGATTTCTTTTGGCAAAAATGCGTGGAATAGATATAAGAAATTCGGGAAGTGGAAATATAGGAGCAACCAATATTGGGAGAGTGTTGGGGTTCAAGTGGTTTTTGACCATATTGTTACTCGATGCTGGTAAAGGCTTTGTGAGTGTTTTTCTGGTACAGAAATTGTTTGTCGGAAATGGAATATATTCCGTGTGTGCTGCATTGGGCAGTATTTTAGGACACACGTACACGATTTTTCTTGGATTTAGAGGCGGTAAAGGGGTCGCAACCGGATTTGGAACGCTTATAGCGATGGATTACATTACTGCTTTGTTCAGTGTAGGAGTCTGGCTTGTAAGTATGGTTGCAACCAGGATAGTTTCTTTATCATCCTGTATTTCGGCAACCACGCTCCCTCTATTTTTTGCGGGATATTATAGCTATCTGGGGTCAGATCTTAACCTTCCTGTTTTTGTATTCCTGGTATTCATTGTGGTTTTTGTCATATTCAAACACAGAGCTAATTTTGCCAGGATAATTGATGGAACAGAGCCAAAAGTAAATTTAAAGCGATGAAAATTTGTACTTTAGGGGCTGGTTCGTGGGGTACAGCATTCTCTCATCTGCTCTCCAGTACTAAAAAAGTTGAAACTGCTATTTGGTCAAGAAGAAAAGAGATTTCCGACAGTATAAGAACCAAAAAAATGAATCCCTTTTATCTTTCTGGCTTTGAGCTGAGCAATTTTATTAAACCTGCTGATGTTATGGATCTTTCCGCATATGAAACGTATTTAGTTGCCATACCTGTACAGCATATAAGGTCTACATTGGAGATAATCCATCCGCATTTAAATCGACAGGCATTATTTGTATCTCTTTCTAAAGGGATTGAAATCGATACATTTAAAAGACCTACAGAAATAATCTCAGAAGTAACAGGTTCTATAAAAGTCATGGTTCTAAGCGGTCCATCTCACGCTGAAGAAGTTGTCCAGCTTCTTCCAACAAGCGTTGTTTTGGCTGCAGATGACGAAAAGATGTCTATGAACTTACAGCATGAGATCAGCAGCGAAGTTTTCAGGGTATATACAAGTGATGATGTCATCGGAGTAGAACTTGCTGCCGCAGTTAAAAACGTGCTTGCAATTGCATCAGGGATTACAAAAGGCCTTGGACTCGGCGATAATGCTGTTTCGTCACTTGTTACGAGAGGAGTTGCGGAAATAACCAGATTTATAGTGCACTTCGGAGGTCATAAAGAAACGATATTCGGGCTTGCAGGAATAGGGGATATTTTAACAACATGCTTCAGCAGCCACAGCAGAAATTTTTTTGTCGGAACACAAATTGCAGCGGGAAAAACCATCGAGTCCATAACAAAGCAAATGAGACAAGTCGCCGAAGGTATACACACAGTGAAGGCGATCAATAAAATATGTGGCGGAACAACAAAAAAGTTGGATATGCCAATTTGTCATGAAATATACAAGATTCTTTATGATGGGAAAGATCCAAGGAAATCATTAAAAGATTTGATGTCACGTCCGCTTAAACAGGAAAAAATTTAGAAGTATAAAAGTATTTTCACACAGATTACTATCTTGTGTGCATCAACAGATATAATACCATGGAAATAGTAGCAATTGCCGCTCCTGCAGAGACAAATATCGGAAAATTGCTTTGGCGTTTTTTCGCGTAATAATATTTTCTCAACCCTGCTGTTGCGACAGCAGGCCTAGAGTGAGTCGATTGTATCCTGTCGATTTCCAGAAGAAGTTGATGAGGACTCTGCATTCTCCTTACAGGATCTTTTTCAGTCATCCACAATATAAGATTGTTTAGCGTATCTGAAATGTTTGGATTAGCTTTTTTTGGAGGCGCAACTTTGTCTCTTACATGCTGCACCATTATTTCAGTGGGATTTCCTTCAAATGGAGGCTTCCCTACAGCGAGATGATACATTGTCACTCCCAAAGAGTAGATGTCAGATCGTATGTCGAGTTTATGTCCCGCTGCCTGCTCAGGTGACATGTAAAACGGCGTACCGATTATGTTTCCTTTAAGGGTGTGACTTGTCTCATTACTCTTTTGGTGTATATCTTTCGCAATTCCGAGATCGCACAGCTTCACTTCTCCGCTCCTGGTAATCAATATATTCTGAGGTTTGATATCCCTGTGAACAAGACCATTGTCCTGCAGATAACAAAACGCCCTCGCAATCTGCTGGGCAACTTTATAAATATCTTTTTCAGGGAATATACCGCTTTTCAGTAAAATCTGGTGACAACTTAGGCCATCAACATACTCCATAACGTAATAAAGAATTTTTCCGGTATCCCCCGCATCAAGAGCTGAGACAAGATTCGGATGCTTCAAACTTGCAATGGTTGTCATTTCAGAGAGAAATCTTCCCACATAGCTTGCATTTTCTCTGAGCTCCGGAGGCAAAACTTTTATTGCGACAAGGTGCCCATTATTTTTATTTTTAGCTTTGTAAACAACACCCATTCCACCTTGCGCGATCTTTTCAAGTACATCGTAATCCTGAAGAGAAATCTTGGTGTTGAAAAGATCCTTCTGTTTTTTTAAAACTTCATCAAGAGGCCTCTTTTTTATGATTCCCTTTGCGCGTAGAATATCTCCCAAACGCACATCTTCTCCTTTTTCCTTGAGCTGCCGTTGAATCGAGAGGATTTCCTGGAGGGAATCATTATCAATATAGCCGTATTGTTTGAGCAACGAACCTAGGAGGATCTCCGTATCCATTGTCATATATTATACCGTCAATATAATGACGAAGCAATTAGAGAGCACTGTTCCAAAAAACTCTGATTTACGCAACAAATTTGCCAAATTTTGCGTGTTTTGCGGTCAGCGTAATAATTCTCCTGTCTGGTTTATTAATAAATTAAAGAGTTTCGCAATAAAGGTGTATAAGTTTATATGACTCGAAAAAGGTTGCTATGGGCATTTTCCGTTTTAACAGTAATAACAGCTGTGTTTGTATTGGTTTATACAGGAGATACCCGTGCATCAATAGCTCGATCTTTGAGTGGGAATAGTAAAGATTCACCTGACTCAATCGAGAATAACTCTCAGTCAGAACGGCCGGTTTCAGACGTAGCAAAATTTGGAGAATCTGACGGTAAATCTGCTGCAGATTTCTCAGTGAATGAGGCGCAAACTGTTTCCTATAAACTAAAGGGAAGGGTTATCGACAATTCTGAAAATGGGATCCCGAATTATTCGGTTCGAGTCGATCGCAGGATTATTGATTCGGAGACCTCATGGTATACAACATATGAAGGGGAGGCAGTTACAGATTGGGATGGATACTTTTCATTCAACAAATCATTTGATAGCGAACCTAGAGCTAACAAACTATTTATTTCTGGGGACATGCTTAATGGTCAGATCATTACACTGCAAAATGGATCTCAGGAACATCAACTCGTTTTGAACCTGCTTGATTATTGCGAAACTACGGTGCGCGTCATGTCTTCAAGGGATAATTTCCCTATCGAGGATGCGCTTGTCGAAATGCCGTGTACCTTTTTTGAATCTGATGAGGATAAAGCTGACTATAGCACGGCTTTAATGACTGACTCCTACGGCCGGGCAGCAATCAGGCTGCCGGTAGGTAAAACTGTAACACTCAAGTGTATAAAGACAGGATATCTGCCTCTGGAAAAAGAAATTTACATACAATCGAACGCTAAAGGTCAAGCTATCGATATAACACTAATAGAGGGGAACTTTCAGCTTTTCGGTATCTGCATCGATGAAAACGGCAGCCCAATTTCAGATATAATTGTAAAATGCCAGTCAGACGCGCAGGCAATAACGGAAGCGGATGGAAAATTTATCTTTAGACATCTTGCTCAGGAGTCAGCTCTGCTGAATTTCGAACATAAAGTTTTCGCTCATCCTGCTATAAATATTAAAACTGCTGGTTTTCATACGGTTGTTATGAAAAGGGCGAAAAATTTTACTATTAAACTTCAGATTCCGCCTATTTTAGCAGATAAATTTTTTACGTCTTTACCAGAAGAAACAATACGAGATCTTTTGAGTACAAATCCGAATTTAAATGAAAATGAGCTACGTAAAAAGACAGCGGATACGAGAAATGTCAGATTGAAAATGGAGTACCAAAATGGGGCAGAGAAGTTCCCTATGCGAGGATATAACTATAATGGCGACTACCAAACGCGTAAGATCATAATCGAGCCTAACTTTGGTTCAAAAATGCTTTTTTTAGGAAGATATTATTTTTCTCTGGAATTAAAGGAGAGCACAGGGGAGTTTAAACCATATTATTCTTCAGAAATTATTGTCACTGAAAATAGTCTCGAAGAAATAATCATTATCTTGCCTTCATTGAATTAATCAAATTACTTGTTCTAAGCAGATTCTATGTAGAAGGGTTATTCCTCGACAAATTCGCGATAAGCAATGAGCAGGTGAGAACAAACTTAGTTCTCATTGCTTAATTCTATGTCACAAGCTTCATGCTCTACGCTCCAAGATCTACGTTCTACGATTAGGGAGATGCTACTTTTGATTAAAGTAAAAAATGAACATCAGTGTCATAAATATCGCTGTGGTTATTGCGCCAAGAAAAGTATAGATAAATGGTTTCCCTGTATAGCTTTTAAGATAATATTTGCGGAGCGCGATGCTTCTGACATGCTGAGATTTCTTTTTGAGACCGGAAAGAATCTTCTCAACCTCCATTACAAGCTCGTATGGACTCTGTATTCTTTTTGATATGTCATGCTCAGTCATTCTTGCAATTAGATTATTAATATGAGAAGAGGTAGCAGGATTTGTGCTTTTTAATGATGCAATGCGATTCTTTGCGTGCTTGTTAAGAACTTCAGTAGAATTTCCTTTAAAAGGAAGTGTTCCTGACGCAAGGTGATATAGACTTATTCCCAGTGAATAGATATCCGATCTTACATCAAGCTTTGACCCGGTCGCCTGTTCCGGTGACATGTAAAATGGTGTCCCGATTATATTTCCCGCCAGACTTTGGCTCGTTTCACCGCTTCTAATATTTATTTCCTTTGCAATCCCGAGATCGCAAAGTTTTACCTCTCCGTTTCTTGTGATTAATATATTCTGCGGCTTTATATCGCGGTGAACCAGACTGTTATCATGAAGATAACACAACGATTTCCCAATGAAATAAGCGATTTTCAAGACATCATCTTCCAGAAAGAATCCATTCTGGAGAAGCAGCTGGTATGAGCTCATCCCATCTATGTATTCCATAACATAATATAGCGTTCCATTTTTTTCTCCTGCTTCGAATGCATAAACAAGATTAGGATGTTTCAACTGGGCGATGATCTTCATTTCAGATAAGAATCGCCCTACATAACTTGCTGTTTTTGTCAGTTCTGGAGATAAAGCTTTGATTGCAACAATGTTGCCCGTGCTAAGTTGTTTTGCTTTATAGATGATGCCCATACCTCCCTGCCCGATTTTTTCAATCGTGTCATAATTATCTAATTGTAAGATGTTTTTGTTTGAGCCATTTTTCCTCACTTCGGTCTTATAGGAAGGTTTTTTTTTAGATTTTTGTGTTATGCCTTTCGATTTTAATATCTCGACAAGATATTTTTCCTCGCCTTTTGACTTGAGGTCACGTTGTATGGCAAGAATTTCCTGAAGAGTATCATTGTCAATGTACCCGAACTTTTCCAGTATTGAACCTACTAGTACCTCTGTATCCATAATATAATACTATCGTCGTTGAAGATTAGATACAGTAGACAGTAAATCTGACGTAAGTACGTCAAAAGCGCGTTTTAGAGGTAATCAGGTCTTTAGATTCTCCAAAGAGGTCTCGAGAGATCGAAAAAATCGGGAAATTTCATTTGGACTGATCAGTATTGATGGGAAAAATACTATAACATCTCCGAGTGGTCTTGTTATTATTCCAAAATTACGCAACGTTAGACAAACCTTTCTTCCCAGGCGAAGTTTTGGATCGAAAGGTTCCTTTGTAGGCTTATTTTTAACGATTTCGATTCCTCCTATGAGCCCCCGAGATCTTACATCACCTACGAAGTTGAAATTTCTCGCTTTTTCCATTTGATATCTTAATGCTGAAATTCCCGCTTTGAGTGACTCAGCAACGCTTTTTTTATTAATTTCATTTAGTGTTGCGATTGCAGCAGAGCAGGCTAGTGGATTTGCTGTATAGGTATGGCCATGGAAAAAAGTTCTTTCAAAAGAGCCTGAAAATACACTGGAAAGTTTTTTGTTTATGATTGCACAGGATAATGGCAGATATCCGCCCGTTATACTTTTACCAAGAATTATTATGTCAGGTTTAATCTGCTCCTGTTCAAAGGCAAATAATGTTCCTGTCCTGTAAAAACCCGTTGCGACTTCGTCAACGATAAAAGGAATCTGATGTTTTCTGGCAATTGTCCAGATTGAATTCAAAAATCCCTTCGGTTGTGTTATAAATCCTGCGGCACACTGAACAACCGGCTCGACAATAATTGCGCAGATTCTTTTATGGAACTTTTTAAGGATGTTATCAAATGATCGGATGCAATGTTCAGAGCATTCCTCATGGGTTTTGCATTGAAGTTTACATCTGTATAGATAAGGACTGTCAGTTTGAATTGTTTTGAAAAGCAATTTCTTAAAAGTTTTGTGGAATATATCGATTCCGCCAACGCTTACTGCGCCGAGAGTGTCTCCATGATAATCGTTTTTCAGGCTCACAACAATGTCCTGGTTCGAGTTCCGATTTTTTAGCTGGAAGTATTGATAGCAAATTTTAATAGCAACCTCAACTGACTCTGATCCGGAATTTGAATAAAAAACTTTATAGTTATTATCAGGCAACAGGTCAATTAATTTCTGGCTGAGCTCAATTGCAGGAGTGTGTGTTGATCCTAGAAAAGTTGAGTGTGCTACTTTTTTTAGCTGACGACTGACCTGGTTATTAAGTGCAGGGTTATTATGACCAAGCAAGTTGCACCATAGCGCGCCATTTGCATCAAGGTATTTTTTACCATTTAAATCAAACAGGTAGTTTCCTTTTCCTCGGTCGATAATAAGAATGTCTTCGTTTTTCCATTCATCGTAATTTGTAAACGGATGCCAGATGTACTTTTTATCGAATTCTACAAGCAGTTTTCTGCTTATTTTCACTTTTCTATCCTTAAAAGAGAGCAGAGGTCTTTTATGTCTTCTTGCGAATGGAGAGCGGAGAGGGATATTCTGAGCCTTGCAGTTCCTGCTGGAACAGTTGGAGGTCTCAGGCACGGCACATACATTCCTTTCCCAAGAATATGGTTTTGAAATAAAATTGCCTTTCTGTTGTCTCCGATAAGAAATGATATTATTGGTGAACCGACTTTGCGTTTATAATCCATTGTTTTAATGAATAGCGAGATGTTTTTAAAAAGTTTGGTTCTGCAGTCCGAGGAGTTTTTAATGTTTTTTATTACTTGTATTCCCAGTTCACACAGAAAGGCGGGAAGACTCGTGGTGTAAATCAAAGGTCTTGATGTAGAGATAAGAAAGCTGTTTATATCAGCGTTTGATGTCGCAAACCCTCCGATATATCCCGCCCCTTTAGACAAATTTGAGACCGCAATAAAGTTGTCATTGCTAACCTTGAAATGTTCCAGTAACCCTGCGCCCTTATATCCGTAAAGTCCGGTCGCATGTGTTTCATCATATATTCGAACTGCATTGAATCTGTCTGCAATATCTTCGATTTCTTTGATTGGTGCGATATCACCATCTATGCTGAAAAGCGTCTCTGTTATTATATATTTTTTTTCAGAATTTAGAGATTGTAGTTTTATCTCCAGATCTTCAATGTCGCAGTGTTTATATATTACTACTTTTGCCCCTGAGGACTTTGCAAGGCGCAGTCCATCGATTATGCTCGCATGATTTAACTCATCTGAAAGAAATGCTGATTCACTATCAGCAAGAGACTGTATAATCCCTATGTTCGCAGAATAGGCGCTATTAAACAGCAAGCAATGCCGATGGGATTTGAACCTTGCAAAGTTTGTTTCTAATTCGACATGTTTGTCAGTATTGCCTTGGATGAGCCTTGATGATGCCGTTCCAATCCCATATTTTGATATGGAATCAGACAGTTTTTTTGCGTTAATCTTGTGGTTGATTCCGAGATAGTCGTTACTTGCAAAGCTTAATATTCTTCTTTCGTTAATTGTAATAAATTTTCCCTCTTTTTTTTCGATTACAAGAGGGTTACGGAGTAAGTGCTGTCTTTCGAGATCCGTTCTTTTTCGGGTGATAATATTTCTGAGACTTAATGAATCTTTTAATAGTTTCGTTTTCATATTCGATGTATACCCTTTTAACTCTTTTGCTCAATGTACATGTTATCTCATACCTGTTTAAGTTATACTTTTTTGCTACATCAAAAATATTGTTGTGTTGCCTGTCATAAATGACAACTTCTTGTCCAACCGTGATATCCCGGATATTTGACACATCAAGCGTAATATAATCCATTGCAACTTTCCCGGCGAATTGAGATTTTTGCCCGTTTATGTGTGCTTCAAATGAGTTTGCATAACATGTAGGTATTCCGTCATTATACCCGACAGGGCAGATAGCAAGTAGAGTATCCTTCTCACATTTGAACGTGCCGTCATATCCAACAAGACTATTTTTGTAAACTTTTTTTAGATATGTTACTTGTGTCTTAAGAGATAGAATCTGTTTAAATTCATTGTTGCCGATAAGCCCATAAAGCGCTCCTCCGCTTCTTATCATGTTTTGCTGTGAATTCTGCAGGGCAACCGCACCTCCGGAATTTGCTATATGTATCATGATATCTTTGAGGTTATATTTTTTGCAGGTCTTGGTGACTGTCTGCATAAAAGTATTAAGTTGCTCTTTTGTACGCTCAATATCTCGGTATGCGGATGCAAAATGACTGAATATTCCTTTGATCCTGATATTTGAATACTTTGATATAGTCTCTACTATGCCTTCACAGTTTTGTGGTGAGATTCCAAATCTGTGCAGGCCCGTATCAATTTTTAAATGCACACTTGCGCGTTTATTTTGCTTTTTAGATTCTTCATCTATTTTTGTGAGCAGATCTTTCGAATGCACTGCGAGTTCGATGTTATTAGATATCAGGAGCGGAAGCTCCTCTTCGATTACTGCACCCAGCACAAGTATCGGCGCAACAACTCCGGAATCTCTTAATTCGAGGGCTTCCGTAGAATCTCCAACGCCAAGATAATCACAACCATTGTTAATGCAGAAATTGGATATTGCAACTGCTCCATGTCCATATGCATCTGCTTTCACTACCGCCATAAGCTTTGTTTCACCGTTTAAGTGCTTTTTAAGATTATAAATGTTGTCTCTGAGAAGGCTCAGATCGATTTCTGCCCAGACGCGATAACCTTTCACTTCCTCTCTCCCCTAATGAACCACACTATATATTATTAATCGACGTTTGCAAAATATTGGAGTGTCTTATTTATTCCTTCGGCGAGCAGTGTCAGAGGTTTCCATCCTGTCTTTTTAAGTTTGCTATATGAAAGTGAGCTGTATCTGATCTCTCCCTGAATCGGAGGTTTGTAGACCGGCTTTTGTTTGAAATTAGTTTTCTCTTTAATTTGTTTGAAAAGATTGTTTATACTGGTTTGTATTTCTGTAGACAGATTAAAAATACCGGTTATTTGATTATTAATAACATGTTCTATAGCCCTGGCAACATCGCCGGCATAGATGAAGTCTCTTGTTTGTCTGCCATCTCCGTAGATGTATATTTTTTTGTTACTCAACATCCTCTCTATAAAGATGCTGACAACACCGCCTTCGAGGTGGTGGCGCTGTCTGGGTCCATAAATATTAGATGGTCTAAAGATTGTGTACTTTATTCCTCGTGCCGAACAGGAATTCACAACTATGTTTTCTCCTGTCAGTTTGGAAACTCCATAGAATGAAGCCGGCTTTATCTGGGAAGATTCATTGATTGGGAGCTTTGTTTTTTCTTTATAAACTCCCGCCGTGGAAAAGAAAATGAAATGTTTAACCAGAGGAAGTGAGAAGTTAATCAGCTTTATTGTGGCTTCTATATTGTTTGTGTAGTCAAATAGAGGTTTATCCAATGAAAGCCTCACACTTGCATTCGCGGCAAGATGAATAATTACGGCAGGTTTTATCCTTAGGATCAAATTTAACAAACGCTTGTAATCGTAATCTATCAAGCGCCTTCCTGATTTTGGGGTCGGTAAACTGTTCGACCTCTTTCATAAACAGCAATCCATCTTTCCGCGATCCAGCAAGTCCAATCAATGAAATGGCGCCTAGCTTTAGTAGGTTTAGTAAAATTATCGCTGAAACATTTTTCAATATTTCATTGTGTTTGGTTCTCATACATATATTTGTGCGCACCGAGCGTCACTGCTTCATGTCGCATAATGTAAGTGCCTCGCTTGGTCTATTATAGTCTATGC
>JACQRL010000037.1 GCA_016206485.1 Planctomycetota bacterium
CGGCTGGATCACCTCCTTTAAAGGAGTATGTCTTACTAAACCTCATCCCCACCCTTTTCCAATCTTCAAATTACAGCTTTAAAATTAAAAAGAGTGCTTAATTTTATATGAAGAATCCGATCGAAATATCAGGATTTATTCTTGCCTTCTGTTTATATGCAACGATCGGCTGCGGCAGCAAATCTGAAACAATCTCCCAATTACAGCAAACAGACTCAATTGATATCGCCAAAAGAGGTGATGAAAAAACAATAATCAAAAGTATAACGGACAGGAAAATAATAAAATACATTATCGATACTATATACTCCTCACCTCCCGGCTGTCCATGCGTAACACCCGGCAATGCGATCTTCTTCAAGAAAGGAGGTGTTACACTAGCAAGAGCATTCAACAGCCACTGCCTTCAAATAGAAAAAGACAAAGTAAAAATAGATTGGAAAGTTAGTAAAATTTTGTCAGGTGAGTGACCAGAAACAAGCTGAGAGCTTTGAAATTTAAGTGACGTTTCGCGATTTCCTCCAAGATTTTACTCTGTGAAATCAGTGATCTACAAGAATTTTACAAAGATCACTTAAGTAATGATAATCGGAGGTTCTGAATCATCCTTCTTAGAGATAACTTCAGATTCGACATCGTCACGCGCTCCCTCAAGGGAATAATACTTCGAATAATATCTGTTGTAGTAATACGTGTAGTAATAATAGTAGTAATAATATGACCTGCTTTCCTTAACGCAGTTAAGAACTATACCTGCAAGGTTGATATTCAGGTTATTTAAATGCCTCTGAACTGAATACACATATGCCCTTTTCGTATAGCTTTCTCTTACGATAATAAATGAAGCATCCGTAATCTTTGCAACAATGCCCCCATCTGTAAGAGACAGCAACGGAGGGGTATCAACGATAACAACATCGAAATTCTGTCTGCCGTAATCAATAATCTGTTTGAATTTATCGCTGCTGAGGATTTCAGGAGAATCCGAGAAATAGTTCTTCGAAGCAATCAGATAAACATTATCGTAAATAGTGGGAGTGATCATCCCCTGTACCCCGACTTGACCCTTCAGGTATGCCATCAGAGCATCAGACGGATCCTTAACACCGATTTGATAAAGGGTTGGTCTCCTCAAATCAGCATCTATCAATAAAACCGACTTGCCATCAAGAGATAAAGCATAGGCAATATTTAAAGCCACTGTAGTCTTACCTTCCAGAGGGCTTGAACTAAGGACAGAAAATACGTTGTAAGATGTTTTATTCATATAGAAATTGATCTCTGTTCTAAGCTTCCTCAACGCCTCAAATGCATTAGAATCACTCTTTTGAATAATAATTGGCTTTCTCTGTTTTTGTTTAACTTTCAATAGAGGTATAACACCTACAATGATTGAGCCAAAAACTTTCTCGAGTTCTTCAGGATATCTGATTGAGCTGTCAAAATTTTCCAGCAGGAAACACAAACCAATTCCAATAGTCAGAGCAACAATGGATCCTATCAAAAACATCAGTTTGATATCCGGTTTAAAAGGCGCAGCAGCAGCGCTTGCCTTTTGAATTATTCTGACTACAGGTGTATTCGCTTGAGAAGAAATTCCTGCCTCGCTCCCCACACCTTTGTAATAGGCGTACTGCGATTCCAATATCTTGATTTCCTGTTCTAAACCATCAAGATTGATAAGTTTCTGGTTTATGTCATTAACTTCCTTTTCAAGATCATCTCTCCACTTAGTATTTTCTGCAAGCTGAGCCTTGACTATTCCCATCTCCTGATCCAAATTAACAAGATAATTCTGTATTTCTCTGACCAACGCCTGATCGATAATACCGATTTTATCTTTTACATTTTTTATGGGAGGCGCCTTATCTTTATATCTTTTCTGAAGCAGCTCAAGATCTAAGACATGATTTTTTCTGTCTGAAGCCAGTTTCTTTATAACTTCGCTGTCCTTACCCTCTATTGCATAGGCGATCTGGAGATAATTATCTTCGAGTGGTGAAAGCGACGCAACTGTATTCTTTCTTGTATTTGCATCTCTCAACTTCTGCTCAAGGTCAAATACCTTGCCTGCCATCGAGCTCCACTTAATTGTGGTAGCGTTAGAAGTTTCTTTTATGTTCTGGAAGCCGAGCGAATTTAGAAATCTCAGTCTTTCTTCTTTTGCTGCGTTTAGCTTTTCTTCTATCTTAGGTATCATATTGAGTTCGACTTCACTCGAAACAAGCTCTCTGGTAGCTCTATATCGTTCTACGACAGATAAAAGATATTCATCAGAAGCAGCATTAGCTATATCGGCGCAAGCATTTGCATTCGGGGTAACCGATGTAAGCACAAGAACATCTCCATTCTCAGCATGCTCAACCCTCAAACTTCCCATAACATATACAGTACTATCCGTGCTTTGACTCAGAATATAGTCCTTTGTTCCTTGCGGAAGTTTTGGGAAAATTCTCTTGCAGAATTCATCGCGCGTCACGTATTCAATCTCATTCTGAAAGTGCGCACCTCTGTTCAGATAATTAAGATATGCGGCCTGCGGATCCTGTTTAACAGGGATTAGCATCGGATTCGGAGGACTGACAATTCTGGTTTGTGACATGAATAATGGAGTGGTCGTATATGCCTGAAATGCTGTATAAGCAAGGACAAGGAGTATAACCAGAACGAAAAGCCATTTGCGCCTGTTGATGACCTGGATAAAGTAAAAAATATGGTCAGAAAGTCCTTTTTGCATCGTATTAATCTACATCAAAATAAACTTTCTGGTACATAAATGATATCTCCGCTCTTTATCTCAAAATCATCTTTAACCTTGCCAGATGCTATTGCATCAACATTAACAGTGTAGGTTTTATAAGAATTACTCGTGCCTTCCGGCCTCAGAACCTGAACTTTATGACCCGCAGCGAATTTATTAAAACCACCGCTCAATACTATTGCCTTCAATAAAGTAAGCTTTTCATCAGGAGGAAGAGGCATAGGACCTGTGCTATTAACTGCACCCCAAACATAACACACTTTAGAAGTTCTTGGGACTATGATAATATCTCCCGGAAGCAAAACAGGGTCTTTCTGCATCTCGCCCTTTTCTATTTTATCCAGGGAAACATAAATAATCTCTTTATCACTTTTTGTTTCTTTTACTGGCGGATCATCTTTACTTCCTTCGTCGGGGGATTTACCTAAACCAGATTCTTCACCTTCACGAACAATCATAATAGAATCTTTTTTTGCGCCTGACTGAAACCCGCCTGACAAAGTTATTAATTGAAGAAGAGTTATTTTTTCACCGGGGTTAAGAAAATATTCTCCGGTTTTATTAACACCGCCTAATACAAAAACCTTCCTCGGAGCGTAATTCATGACCTCTACAAAAACCTGCGGATCCACAATATAATCCTGAGCAAGTAATGTCTTAACGCGCTCCTGCAGTTCCCAAGGAGTTATCCCTGTCGCCTTTATAATACCCAACCACGGATAATCAAAAGTGCCTCTGGGATCGATAGTGACCTGCCTGCTCAATTCGGATTCATTTAACACTGTTATCCTCACAGAATCACCGCGCATGAGCGTAGGTTTCACATCAGGATTTCCAATCAACGGAGAAATCTGTTCGATATCAATCGGAGGTTCTGATGAATTATTGTTATTGTTTTCATTATTATTCGGAAGCCCGTAAAAAGAAGGCGGCTGCGAACAACTGAAAAGAACTAATGATATTACTATAAACTTTTTCATAACGACATGAGACTTACAATTTCAAGTTCAGGTTCTTTCTTTTGAATATTTAAAGCGCCATCAAGCCCATCTATTTCGAGTAGAAGGCAAACTAAAACAGGTTTCGCGTTCAATTTCCTGATCAACTCACAAGTAGCCACAACTGTTCCCCCCGTTGCTAAAACATCGTCGATTATAGCAACACGAGATCTTTTCTTCAAGGAATCTGAATGGATCTGAAGCCTACTACTTCCATATTCAAGATCATATTTTACTGTCTCGCATTTATACGGCAATTTACCGAATTTACGCACCAAAGTAAGCGGCAAACCAAGTCTGAAAGAAATAGCCGATGCAAAGACGAAACCCCTCGATTCGATCGCTACAATGGTGTCAATACAGTGTTTTTTGACGGTTTTTGAAAGCTCGCTTATTACGAATCTAAATGCCTTCGGAGCAAGGATTAATGGAGTAATATCTCTAAAATTAATCCCCTTTTTCGGGAAGTCTTTGACAGTCCTGACATATTTATCCAACCGCATCCACAATAGAGTACCAGACTTGATTTATCATTCAATAAATGTTTTATATAGTCTATATTAAGCTGTGAATTGTAGGCTTTAAAGTTAAATACTTTTGATAGATGGACGATGAGTAATGTAATTTTAAAGTTTCAAATTGATTGGGTGGGTAGCTCAGTGGTAGAGCAGTGGCCTGAAAAGCCACGTGTCGACGGTTCAATCCCGTCCTCACCCATTCAATTTTAAACTCAAAACTTTAAATTTTAAAATTATTCCTTGGATTATCTCTACTCAGTTAATTTCCAAATTCAGATTTTCAACTTTAAAATTTAAACTTTTAATTTTAAAATTATTTATCGAGCCAGGCTTTATCCTCATGGAACGGAGGAATGACTTTAATGCCGACATTTGGTTTTTCCAGAGTTCCACTGACATGGAAACCTCTGACTGCTTTCTGAAAATTATTGATAACAAAATCAACCGGTCTTAAGAACCACAGCAACCCTCTGAATCTTTTTCTTTCATCTTTCACACGACATTCGATATTCCCGTCGAAATCAATCCATCCATATCCAAAAAGAGAGATTGTTTCATTGGATATGATAAAACTCTTTAAAAATAGTTTATTCCCGGACATAAATTTAAATGAGACCGATCCATACTGATATACAGAAAGATCAGAGCCGAGAAAATCAAGCGAAAACATTGCAAGAAGAATTTTTGCCAAGGCGGGAATTTCGCCGAAATCTATATCCCTCAATTCTATGTTGCCCTGTCCGTTTATCTTTTTGTTAATAAAATCATACGTGATGTTATCTACAGTAAGAGAAATTTTTGCGTGAAGCATTTTCGAATCGACATGCTTTTTAGACCTTAATAGATTGCCAACATCCAGATTGTCAACATCACCAGAAAAACTGAGCATTTTATTCTTCATATCATACGACAAATGAGCAATAAGATGACCCTGATAACCGTTTGCCCTGATATCATTAACAATCAATTTGCTTTCATTACCTATATACTCAAAATAGCATGATGTCTCTCTAAGTTCATAATCCTTTACAATAAGTCTGTATAAACTGGTCGAACCCTGAATAATTGAAACTTTCTTATTATCAATATTACCTGTCAGCCACATTAGGCCACTACTGTCTTTGATAAAAATACTATCAAGTGAAAATGAGTTCATTCTCAAAAATACAGTGAAAAACAACCAGCCTGACTTTTCATTTATACTGACTTCCAGGTTTCCATTGCATCTGACTCCTAACTGGCGTAAAGTGTTGCTCAATTCACCGGGAATATCTTTATAGAGACTTTCATTGACAGAAAAATCTGTCATATTAATCATCACGTCATTTCCGGCATTTGATATATCAGCAGAGATCTCAACAAGATTTCTGTCAGTCGGGATCTCAGTTACAGCTCTCCCCTTTAAAGTAACAATATCCACAAAATAATCTTTTCCTGAAACCTTTACATCAATACTCCCTTGTATATTGTCTACAGGAACAGGGAACAACAAATACTTTGCCCTGCCGCCTCCAATAACAATATTGCTTGTGATAATGCCTGATCCCTCAAACGTATATTTAATATATCCGGAACAGACAACTTCAATTTCAAAATTTTTCAATGCATTTTTTACAGAGTCAGGCAATTTGGACATCGTTTCCTTATTGAAAGCTATTCTGTCAAAATATGCAGTGATATGTCCACTCTTAGATGTGAAACCATAAATAGCGCTTATCGATATTTCAGAGCCGAAGATTGTTCCTTTAAGATCCACATTCAGAACATTTTTCCGAATTGCTATAAGTCCGCTGATATTTGTAAGCTTATTATCATATTTTTTCAAATTCGCAGAACCATGCGTGACATTTATGCTGAGTTCATATTCTTTTACTTCTCCGCTGTCTATCAATATCTTGCCTACAACGGAGCAGCTGCCATTAACATCTATTTCGCTTTTTTGAAACAGCTCCTGAATAACACTTGCACTGCTCAGCTTAGAAATATCAATATCTACACCATAAAATCTTAATAGTGTTTTTTCATCCTGACCTTCAACATCCAGCCATAATCTTGCTGAATCCCAATACAACTCAGTTTTTATATTCATTGTCTTTTTTAATAGATCAACAACTGTATTTTTCATGACAAAATTCTGAGGCTGTGAAAACAGCTTCTTCGAATCAAGTGTAGCTGACAGTTCTTTAATCCTTAACTGTACAGATTTTTTGTCGCTGCTTTCTTTAACTGGAGGGTTTTGTGGAGTCTCCTTAGCAGGAACATCATGCTTAGGCTCCTTAGGGGCAGGGAAAATCTCATCACCAAGTGAAATCGTTCCCCTTTCTATATCAATAAGCACCTTATCAGAAATGATAGTAAGCCGTGAATCATCAAGATTTCCTATCGTCTTTTCATCTTTATTCAGGTTAATCCTTTCAATGTTGAACTTGTTAGGAAAGGCAAAACTCACGCCCTGTGCACCTATTTTAACAGGAAGATCCTTATTGATATTTTTGATGGTTTTTTTTATAAGTCTGCTCTCAAAAGATATATACCAGATTATAAACGAGATCAGAAATACCGAAACAATTGAAACAGGAATGAAAGTTCGCAAATATTTCCACATAACTTTGTCAGTAGTATATTATAACTTCAACATGCCAACATTAACGTTTTACTATCACAACATAATTTCCGGCGACCACATAGGTAAATCGGCAATTAGTCTTAAGAATTTCACAAAAAGCCTGGATTTCATCAGGAGATTCGGCTATTCATTTACAGATCTCGGTTCAATTATCAACAGCCTGAAATTAGAGAAAATCCCTAAACAATGCCTGATTACATTTGACGATGGATATGAAAATAACATTACTGCGCTTCCAATATTACATGAATATGGAATAAAAGCTGTTTTCTTCCTTATTTCTTCCAAAATTAATAAAGAAGGTTTTTTATCTGCAAAACAAATAAATGAAATCATTTCTGAAGGACATTCGGTCGGTTCTCACACTTCAACCCATCCTGAACTCACATCATTAGATCCTGTAAAATTAAAAGCGGAGCTACTGGATTCAAAAAAAGAGCTTGAAGATATCACAGGCCACGAGATAACAAGCCTGGCATATCCCAAAGGCCTATATAACGCGAAATCGGTCGAAGCTGCAGAAACCTGCGGGTATGTGACCGCTTTTTCAACAAAGCATGGAGAACCCTACAAATGGGAGAACAGATTCAGACTTAAGAGATATCCCGTGTCGGGAAGAGATTCATCAATAAAGATGTTTTTTAAGATTTTCAGACGCGCAATAACACAGTAATCAGAAGACAGAAGTCAGCAGTCGGAAGTCAGGATAACAGGTTAGATATTTTGTTTAATCCATCTCTCTACAATCTCTTGCAAGATGTTAAGCGGTAAAGTTCCATGTCTTAGCGTTTCATAATGGAATTTCCTCACATCAAATTTACTGCCAAGTTTCTCTTTAGCGTACTTTCGAAGTCTTATAAACTCCAGTTGTCCGACTTTATACGCAAGTGCCTGCCCGGGCCAGATTATATACCTGTCAATTTCGTTGACTGCATCTGTATGCCCAATCGAAAGATTATTTTCAAAAAATTCTATTGCTTGTTCTCTTCCCCACCCAAAGGCATGTATTCCTGTATCGACAACAAGTCTGGCAGCTCTCCATGCCTGATCAAACAACATGCCAACCTTAGATAACTTATCATCATATATTCCGATTTCGTCACCCAGAAGTTCAGCATAGTGCGCCCATCCTTCACCAAATGCAGTTGCCCAGTAATATCTCCTGAATTTAGGGAGATCCTTAACAACAACACTATATGAACACTGCAGGTGATGTCCGGGAGAGGCCTCATGCGCGGCAAGAGCCGCTGCCGTGTACAAAGCTCTGGAAGGAAGGTCATAAGTATTGGCGTAGAAGATTCCCGGTCTGGAGCCATCCAGCGGAGGCGGGAAATAATATGCGGCCGGCGCATTTTTTTCCTGCGAAGTTTCAGTCGGCTTAACTACGCATTCAAGATTAGGAAGATTATTAAAAAGTTCCGGCAGTTTTTTGTTTATTTTATCATTAATCTGCCTGAATAAATCAAGATATGATTCTTTGGATACCGGGTAATTTGCAGGATTGTTTTCGATGTGTGTTATGAACTCCTTTAAGGTACCTTTAAACCCCAGTTCATCCGCTATTTTCATGACATCATTTTGATTTTTCTTCAGCTCGTTCATCCCGATTTCGTGCAGCTCCTTTGCTGTATACTTTGTTGTAGTATGATACTTGATACAATAGTCATAAAGTTCGTTTCCGTCGGGCAAGGCGCAGATTCCAGGTGTTTTTCTTGCGTTTGGAAGGATCTCGTTCTTCAAAAAGGAAACCAGCTCTTCAACAGACTTTCTGACTGAAGTTTTGAGCAGTGATTCTATTTCAGCAAGGTATATGGAAGAATTAATAATTTTGACCTCGGAAGCGCCGAACATCCACGATTTAAGATCGCTTCTCAAACTATCCTCTAACTTTTCAATTGTTCTCTTGACAGCAATCTCAAAAGCAAAGTTACGGTCTTTCTTTCCCTTCTGCAGGTTTGAGATATATTGATGCACCAACAAAGGATACGCCTTGAATCTTTTGACGAGATTTTCAAAATCCTTTTCGGTTTTGATATTCAAGTATCTCTGAATATCAAAGAGAACCTCGTACTCGCCTTCCATATGATCAACATTCCATCTCCACATCTTGTACTTATTTCTTTCAGCGCGGTCGATCAAGACCCTTTCAAGCAGTTTCAGTGAGATGATTTCTGATTCAGAGAGTTTCGTTTTATCGGCAGCTTTTATTTCATTGAGAAAATTATTGCATATCCCAAGATATTCTGCCTCTTTTTCCTCAGAAATATCAGGAAGCTTATCCTCAAACCGTTTATCACCTGTAAAGGTTGCAAAGGTTGGGCTGCTCTCCAAAGTAAATTCCCAATACCTATCAAACAAACTATTAACTTTACTTTGATCTGCCATGTAATCCCTCCTAATTACCGAAATCGAATCGGTAATACACAAATATCATATATGATTTGACCGCTGACTCTAACAACTCTCAACCAATAACTATATATTATTAAGGATTCAATCCTCTTAATTTATGGGCCTCTAAAACTTTGCTGACCGCGACAACATAGGCTGATTTCCTGAAATTTATCTTTCTCTTCTGGCTTGTCTGGTGTACTGCGTTGAAAGCATTTTCCATAATATCCCGCAATTTGATATTGACTTCTCTTTCAGACCAGAAATATTCCTGCAGCGACTGTACCCATTCAAAATAGGAAACAGTAACACCGCCTGAGTTCGCAAGAATATCCGGAATGACAGTGGCTCCTTTCTTATCCAGTATCACATCTGCATCCGGGGTTGTGGGACCATTTGCCCCTTCAACGACCAAAAACGCCTTTACTTTACCTGCATTCGAAGCGGTTATCTGATTTTCAAGCGCGCAAGGAGCAAGAACATCGCAATCAACTTCAAGAAGTTCCTGATTGGATATTCTGTCACCCTCTTTACATCCTTCAAGGGTTCTATTTTTCTTGTAGTAGGTCTGAAGTTTTTCAGGATCAAGACCCTTCGGATTGTAAATACCGCCGCCTGAAGTAGAAGCGGTAACGATCTTAAAATCTGCATCCTTTGCGATCCTGGCAAACCAGTATCCAACATTCCCAAATCCTTGAATCGCGATTCTCAAACCTGCCAAAGGCTTGCCTAAAACCTGCAGGGCAAACAACATGTTAAAAAATAAACCGCGGCTTGTGGCAGCTTCTCTGCCAAGCGAACCGCCAAGCTGAAGAGGCTTTCCTGTAACAACTCCATGGACAGGATAACCCTGATTAGTGCTGTATGTATCCATGATCCACGCCATAACCTGAGCATCAGTGTTCACATCAGGAGCAGGGATATCTCTATAAGGACCGATGACGGGAAGAATTTCTGAAACAAATCTTCTTGTCATCCTTTCTACTTCCCCCCTACTCATTTTCTTGGGGTCGCATCTTATTCCGCCCTTCCCGCCTCCATATGGAAGCCCGACCACTGCGCACTTCCAAGTCATCCACATTGCAAGCGCTTTAACTTCATCAAATGTGACATCAGGATGATACCTGATACCGCCTTTTGCCGGTCCTCTCGTTGTTGAATGCTGAACCCTGTATCCGTCAAATACCTTAAGCGATCCGTCATCCATTTTTACAGGGACAGATACAACCAAAGATCTTCTCGGTTTTGCAAGCATCTCGTATGTACCATCATTAATCCCTAAAATATCGCATGTTTGTTTCAGTTGCGTACGGGCAACTTCATAGGGATTTAAGTTCTGGCCGTTCAAAGAGCTTGATGTTGATCTGACAACTTTATTTTTTTTCAAAGTTTTCATAACACTCATACCACCGCCTTTTCACCAAATTCCCTGGTTGAAACTCTTATTGCATCTTCAACAGGGATAACAAATATTTTTCCATAACCGAGTTCATTCTTGGTTACCAAAGACTTAATGCCTTTGATGACATCATCAACAATTTCTTCTCTGCAAACGATTTCAACTTTCAGCCTGTCTTCAATGAGCCGCTTTCCCCCTTTATCTAGTTTGCTGTCAAGGCCGAAACCTTTGGCCTCGAGAACGCTCATACCATCAATATTCCTTTTAATCAAAAGATCTTGCAGACTATTCAGTCTTGAGGGCTTCAAATATAATTCGATTTTTCGTAACATAGAGGAATTATTGAAGCGACTTAATACCTTGCAAGAAAAAACTATATTAATTTTTTCAACTAATTATTCTTCCAACAATTTTAGTCATATGATTACAAGACAATATACAAGCCTCAAATAATATTTTACAGCCTGAGTACCGAGATAGGTTAAATGTCCGCATTATTGAGAAAATATCCCCAAACCTTATAGTTCCCATTTCTGAGTTTCTGTGAAAGCAAAGGATTGGTATGCGGAGCTGAAGGGCTCCTCAAAAGTTTCATTCCGACCTCCCAGGGCAGTCTTCCACCCTTCTTTAAATTACAGTTCATACATGCAGTTACTATGTTTGTCCATACACTTTTACCACCCTTCGATTTCGGGATAATATGGTCAATTGTAAGCTTATTAAGCTGATATCCTTTGTTACAATACTGACATTTATAACCATCTCGGAGCAGGACATTTTTCTTGGTAAGCTTGACTTCATATTTAGGCATAGAAAAGCATCTGGTAAGTCTGATAATTCTAGGTATTGCAATCCTGTGTCTGATTGTCCTGACATAATCTCTATCACCGTTTCGATCTGCAGAGAAATCTATCCATTCATTAAATGAGAACGGGCGGATCTGAGAATCAACTTCATCAAGAATTTCCCCGGTATCCTTGTACAAGATGACAAACGCTCTCTTAACAGAAATCATATTAATCGGCAGATAAAATTTATTCAGGACTAATACTGAACCTTCGAACCCGACAGACATACTACATTTAATTGTAGAGTGATGAAGGTAAGCTTGCAAATAAAATCATGAAGCATGGAGCATAAAACATAGAACATGAAACAACAACTCCAAGAGTTGTTCTCTATGCTTTGTGTTCCACGTTCCATGCTCCAAGCTTTAAGTTTAAGTAGTTGAATTCAGATCTTAATTTACTAATCTCTATATATGCATACTGTGCTTCATTCAGAGCATGTCAAGCTCAATGCGCACATAGTTGACTTCCATGGGTGGAATATGCCGCTATGGTATGAAAGTATCATGAAAGAGCATGAAGCAGTGAGAAATAACGCTGGAATGTTTGATGTTTCTCATATGGGAAGAATTTTATTTAAAGGAAAGGACAGCGAAGTTTTTTTAGACTGTGTACTCTCGACAAATGTTAAAAAATTACAGGTCTGGGATGCCAAGTATTGCTTCATCTTAAATGAAAACGGTGGAATAAAGGATGACTGTATTTTGTACAAATTTCCGGATAAATATCTGCTTGTAGTCAATGCATCAAACCGTGAGAAGGTACTGGAGCATTTCCAGATCCATATAAAGAAATTCAATCTTGAAATGAAAGATGTTTCTAAATCTCTTGCGCTAGTCGCCGTACAGGGACCAGACGCCGAAAAAATAGTTCCAAAACTTACTGAATCACCGATTCAAACCTTAAAGTATTACAAATTTCTCCAGGGTAAATTTATGAAGTTTGATGCGCTCATAGCAAGAACCGGCTACACAGGTGAAAATGGTTATGAATTGTTTATTAACTCAAAAGATATACAGACATGCTGGGCAGAACTTATTAAACAAGTTCAGCCATGCGGACTTGGAGCTCGTGACAGTCTTAGACTCGAAGCCGGGATGCCTCTATATGGAAATGAATTAGGAGAAGACAGCAACCCTCTGGAATTAGGGCTGCATTTTGCAGTCAGCTTGGATAAAGAGTCTTTTATCGGATTAAAGGCGCTAAAATCGAGGCAAATTGGTCAAAGATTAACTGGATTTGCCGCTGTAAACCAGAAGATTCCAAGGGGAGGAAATGATATCTGTACAAAGGCAGGAAAGGTTATTGGAAAGGCAACAAGCGGAACATACTCACCAACCTTCGAAAGGGGTTTGGGTATCGCAATCATAGAAAATGGCTTTCCTATACATGAAAGCATCTACTTTAAACAAAAGGAGGAGCTTATAGAAGCCAAACAAGTCGAACTTCCATTCTATTCAAAAACGAGAAAAACGCCTATAAAGCGCGAACTTTAATAATCACAAAAAGAAACCGCTACTTTCTATTCAACTATTTTTATTCGTAAAAGCGGCTTAAGGATCAATCTCGTTTTGACCATTGTTATTACCTACTGGCTGCTCATATGTAAAGCTGAACTCGACAGATTCAGTATATCCGAGTTCATTGATAGCTTTAACTTTCCAATGGTATGTCCCAAAACTTAGATTCCCCACAGGCGAACTTGTTGTGTTCAAAGATCTTGGAAAATTTTGTAAAATAACACCCTGATCATCTGTGACAGTCAATTCATAACTAACAGCATTGACAGATGTTTCCCATGTTAAATTTGCAAATCGCATGTTTGCTACACTACCATCTAAAGGGGCTAAGAGATTAAAACTCACAGGCTTGAAATATCTAAAAGTCATTGGGGAATTGCTTGCTACAGCTTCACCGGCACTGTTTCTTGCTATAACTCTCCAATAGTACACATTATCCACAGTTAAAACACCCGATGGAACAACGTGGCTTGTTACATTCGCGCTGTTGATATCATAGACATACAACGGATTATTAAACGTGTTTGAAGCTGCAATGAAAACAGATTCCGGGACAATTTGAACTGTAAAACCGGTCTCGCCTGAAGGGTTATCCCATGTCAGTGTGATAGCAGAGGTCGAAGAATAAGTGGAATTCGCCGGTAATAACAAATTAAAGTTTGAAGGAGCCAGATTGGAATTAGTTCCTGTAAACACACCTCCTCCATTGACGAAATTCTGTCCTGAAGAAGTGCCGCCACCGCTTCCACTTCTACCGCGTGGAGCTCCGCAACAAATACCTACGGTTATATAGAATAATATCCAAAGGATAATCAACACAACTTTTACATACCTTGACACTGATTCCATACTTACCTCCTATAAAATACCTTACAGGTTTTGTGAGATTTTCATTAAGAATTCAAAATAAAGAAAACAGAATTCAGGAATCAGAAGTCAGTGACTGTAGTCCAGATCATTACTAAGAGTACTAAGGATTTGTTTTCTAATTAAAAATGGAAAACGGATCAAATCTGACTGGAGGTTCTATTGGTGGGTTTATAGGGTGATAGAATAGACATCGGTTTGGAGGGTGACAGAATAGACATCGATCGTGAGGAATCGGGATATAAATTGGCCTAAAACCTTGAATCACTTCATCGCCATAGGTAAGCCCTGGTCTGCCTATCGAATTAAATTGTCCATATGAGTTGTCGTTTCCACCAATCTCTGATGTATAGAAATCATCATCAACCATTGTTGTCATAAATTCACCAACTATGAAAACCACAGGGATCAGATCTCCTGACCGACAATTTGATTCAACTGGTAGATTTGTCGTTAACATTATCAATAACACGCATGAAAATGAACAAACAACTCGCAATAAGCCTTTCACTTTAATCCCCCTGACAAATGATATGTACGGGCAATAACGATAAATATGAACAACAATAACAAGTTTGATATCTGCAACATGCCCAACAATAGTGAGATCAAACTTTTTATAGACCTATTAAAAGGCAATTTAAACGCAACAGATGGCGAAGCATTTTCATAAATTTTTACAGCAATGCTTCCCGCAGAAATTATTCTAAGGTATGAATTTCTGAAACTTACAAGATTTTGAACATTGTTTGTAATACCGTTACTACTTGCTGTTACGATGAAACATACGGCAGATCGATTTTTCTTGTTGTGCGGAGGGTTAGGTACAGGCGTCGGGTTGGGGTCAGGTGCAGGATCAGGAATATATCTTGGCGGTCCGGGATCTGGAGTTTTTGGTCCCGGCGGCTCAGGGCTGTTTGGATCGCCTCCTGAGGTTGATGTAAATATTTCTATCACGCTACTCATAACGGATTGTGTCGTGCCATTCAATCGAGCATATGCTCTGTAATAATATCTAGTTTCGGGGGCAAGTGTGTTGTCTACAAAGCCATAAATCGGACCTCTTGGCACTGTCTCAGAAAACTCAGTTACATTGGTAAAAGATGCGCTCTCACTCCTCTGTATCCTGATATTTTGAGTTCTTAAAGAATAATTCTTTATATTGAATCTGGAGCTGTTACTGCCGACTTGTGCAATCTGAAC
>JACQRL010000342.1 GCA_016206485.1 Planctomycetota bacterium
ACCCAATGCCGCCTCAGTACAATTATAATATTATTAAAGTGCTTTTTTATCAGACACACACAGGATAGTTTATGATAGATATAATCGTGCGTCTTATTCCAAGATGTGTTTTTATATCACTAGTCTCTATGGCCCTCTTAACCAGCGGAAAATGCGGAAGGAAATCAAGCAGTGATGATGATCCTGCACAGCAAACCACACAATCCAACCCTCAGACCGGGAACAACAATACTACTACCACAACAAATAATTCTTCGAATACCGGCGGCGGCAACCCGACCAACAAAACTACAACTACTTATTTCCTTACAAACTGCTTCAAAGATTTGGCTAACACCAATGAGCCTGAGCTCTATCTGAGCAAGAATACCGGGACTTTCGAGCAATTGGTGCCGGACAATTCTCAGCATACCGAAAATGTGGAGATCTCAACCAACGGTGAATACGTTGCGTATACTAAAGGAGGGGAGAGTACTCAATCAGAAGTATACGTTATGAAGCTGAGCGACAAGAGCGAGACAAGGATTACTAATAACACCTTACAGGATACAAATCCAAACTTTCTTAATGACGCAAATGGCAATCCAACGTGGATAGTGTGGTTCAGGGTAAAAAGCGATGGAATATCAAATCTTTTCCTTCGTAAAGTCGATCTCAGCTCCTCCGAAGTAAATATATCCTCGAGTCAAAGCGCAAATTATTGGGATCCTGAATGTTCTCCAGACGGGAAAATGATCGCGTATGTATATGATTCTACAGGAGCAAGCGCTTGTTCAACTGTAATCGCCATCGCTGATATCAACTCAGATAAGACTCTGTTGATCAACCATCGCGTAGTGTCAGAAACCACTCCCCGAGCCAGAACAGATCCCTCATGGAATTCCTCATCAACAATGATCTGCTATGACATATGGGATTATGATCTGGTGCAATACCCTTCAGCATGCTGGTCCGAGGAGGGACTGCAGGACGGTTATCAACAATACTGGAAGATTGTAATGGTCAATAAAGATGGCAGTAACAGGCAGGTTATCTTTTCAGGAATTAATGATGATCCCTTCCCGGTTATTCCAATATGGAAAAAAGACAATGGGGATGAAATCCTTGTTATAGGGGTATACTCAAAAGCGAGTAATCAGGCAGAGGGAAAATATTTTCAGCCATACCTGTTGAAGAAGGGCGGTAACAGCCAGTACACAGCAGAGGTCTATAGAAATGACACATTAAACTGCGTGTGGTTTGACTATATCGAAGTCACTAAATAAGCTGGCCTTCAGCCCCACCTGCCATTCCGCAGAGCTCGACACTTGAAGACCGATATCTGCCGTCGAACACCGATATCAAAAAGGCGATGAAAAAGCTGCTGAACTACTAAACCGCCAACAATAAAACCTGCTTCTCTGCATATGCTTTAATAAGCAATAATGAAAATACTTTTAAGGAGGTATCCAATGAAAATTTTTGTAAGACTCTCGGTTTTTTCTCTGATAATAACCGGATTTTGTATAGGAACAGAAGGAGATTTTTCTACTGTGTTATATGAGGAAACTTCCATAGATAACTATTCAACTACACTGATTGGGAAAGATCTTTACTTAACAGATAATAATACAACGACTATTTCCAGTGGTCCTGGTCCAGGTCTTATCAGATTCATTAAATTCTGGTCATACGTTGATAAAACACTCCGTGAAAGAGGCTGTATAACAACTAAAAATATTAATGGACGCCCTGTTGATATAGTTGACTGTAACTGCGTAGCTGACGTATTTGGAATCGATAGCTATGTTTATAAACAAATGTGTACTCCTCCTTTTGATATAGGTGGTATTATAGGATATTGATATACTCTTTTTATTTTACTAACCTTACTAACCCCGTAAGTTTCAGTTACTAATCTTAATATATCAGATCAACCTTGTAATTTTTTTTAAGGAGGAATTAAAATGAGATTTTTTGCGGCTTTGCTTGTCGCCACTGCATTATTTCCGTTCTTTAATAATAGCAGTCTTGTCATTGGACAATCCAATAACAAACCTCCGGTTAAGGTCACGATCTTTTCTTCCGATAAAGTTGATGTTGTAGTTATAGATGCCCCAGCTAAAACTCCTATTGATCCCAAAGACATCGGATTGATTCCAAACCGAAGCGCAGTTATATATGCAGCTGGGGTGGTTAGAACAGATTCTATTATCGCAATTTGCGCAATTGATCCGCCATTAGATCTTACGACAAATCCATGTATAGAATAGCAATCGCATATATTCTAAACCGCTCCAACCTGCGAATCGCCAATGATCATAAATACTCATTAAGCCTTTTAGAAATAATGTTGCTTAATAATATATGAGAATCGCGCGGTTTTCGAAACGGATGAACAGGCGATTTATCAGCGAAAATATACCATTTTTTCTACTGATGTTTTCATTAATAATTGCCTTCGGCTTTTTGAATTCGGCCTGCATAAAGCGCAGTAATGACAGTTCTGACAGCAATACTTCCTCTCCGGGATCTGGACAGAATAACCCCAACAACAATAGTGGAACACCTCAATCCAACATTCCTTTTAATACAATTTACAAAGGGGACCCTTACTACAATCCTCCTGTGTTCTCCGGAGATGAAGTAACAACGTACATCGTTTCGAATTCTGAGCAATTGGCAAAATTAAAAGGATTATTCGTTGTGCTGCTGCCACTTCCAAATATTGATTTCTCCATCTACACAATAATAGTCGCAATCCGCAAAGGAGATTGCTCCATACTGTATGATCTGGAAATTACCGGAGTATCACATAGTGGCAGTGATGTTGTTGTTGACGTAAAATTACTTTCATCTGGACAAAATTGCCCTGTAGCTGCCTGCTTCAGACCTATGACACCTTCCCACATAGCAACAATTCCTATTACCAGTAAAAATATCAGGTTTTCCTATACATCTGAAGCGAAGAACTGTAACTAACTTACTTACTAAACCGCAGCCTGATTTTCCTGCTCCATAGTTTATGAAGTTGATTGTAATTCCGGGCAGGATCAGAAAAAAGTTGTATATATGCTAAAATGCTTGTACATATGAAAACTAAAAAACCGCGGAATATTATTCTGTTCCTTTGCTGTATCCTCTGTTCCTCGCTGAACAGTCAAGACACCGATGCTAAAAGCGAGAAAACTTTATCAGACAAGGGCAGATTCTTCATCAATAGGATGCGGAGTCCATATCTACCGATTTACGGAGTAACTGACACGCTTGCGATGCTTCCCTTTGACGAAAAAACAGCTATGTACTCAAGCGCCGATCTTACCGGAGACAATGACGACGGATTCTTTAGCACATATTCATATTTATATCAGGACACGAATGGACACTTTGTGATCTTTGACGAGTTGGGACCGGGAACACTTACCCGAATGCACTTTGCGTTCTGGTGGATTTCTGGAACCACTTTTCTGTCTACTCCTCCACCAAATTTTCCTCTGTCCATATACATTGACGACATGGTCACCCCGAGACATATAGTTCAGGCCAACGATATTTTCAGTGGGAGAATTTTCCCGCTCGTTGTTAATGTCCTCAACGGCCAGTACGGATATAATTTGTATTATCCTTTCTATTTTCAATCAAGGATGAAAATCACAATGCCGTTTAAGCCGAATTTTTTCCAGTTTGACTTCCGCAAGGGATACCGCAAGACCGATCCCGCTAAATGGATCAGCGCAATAAACCGAGCAGGGCAATATCCGCACGATCTAGCCGGAAGCTGGTCCGGAGCAACAACTACAACCATACCCGCAAACAGCAGGGCAAGGATCGCATCCAACATAGGACCGGCAGTCATAATGGGAATGAAATTCACAGCAGCGCAGATATCTGACTGGAACTCTTTGCGGATTGAAATCAAATGGGACAACGACATACAGCCAAGCGTCAACGCGCCGCTTGGTATGCTTTGCGGGTCATCTAATCCTGCATACAATCTTGCATCGCTCCTGTTCAGCATGAACGGGACAACAGGTTACTGCTACTTTCCTATGCCATTCAACAGCTCAGCCCAAATTGATATAGTAAACACAACGAGTTCATCTACGACATTAAAATTCGATTCTGTTGTCATCAGAGGACGATATCCGGAGCCGTTCGGATACTTCTGCGCAACGCATACCTCATCGAGGCCCACTCAACTTGGCAGAGACCACCTCGTTTTAGATGTTCCGGGTCAGGGAACATATATCGGGACCGTTTTTCAGGCAGAGGTAAATTTGGGCATTCCAAATGTAGATCTCTACTATCTCGAAGGTGATGAGAGAATTTACATCGATGGTGCAGCGTCTCCATCTTATCATGGAACAGGGACTGAAGAAACTTTTAACGGGGCTTGGTACAGTCCGCTGGGACAGGACGGG
>JACQRL010000335.1 GCA_016206485.1 Planctomycetota bacterium
TCAGGACTTACGCACCTTGAAAAAGTGTTTTAAAATAAAGGCATAGTTTAGCATCTAACCTCAAAACTATGCCAAGCACTATCGTATCATACCTTAAAGGAATTTTCTACTGTCCCTCGAAATTGACCTGTACCATGATGGCCTCCGTCCTCGGGAATCGAGGAAGTCACGACCAGTTCACCAGGCTGCTCTCCCATGCGGCATCCGTCGGGCAAACACTCCTCACAGCGATCGTCGTCCAGCTGTTTGGCGAACTGAAAGGTGGCTTTCTCATCATCGACGACACGGTCATCAAGAAACAGTACTCAAAGGATATCGAAAACGTTCATTGGGTCTACTCGTCAAAAGAGACGCGTTCCGTCTTGGGCATGAACTTTGTTCTGCTCTGCTGGTCGAACGGAACCGTTACGATTCCATTAGCGTTTCGGATCTGGAAGAAGGACAAAAAATCAAAGATTGTACTCGCTGTAGAGCTGTTGCGTTATGCTCGCACGACGCTCAGATTATCCCCTCATTACGTGCTTTTCGACTCGTTTTACTCGGCGGGAGACGTTCTGAGACTGCTGCAACGCTACCACTGGAAATATATCACCCAGCTGAAGAAAAACAGGATCTTTGATGGTGTGCAGCTTCAGCGATTCAAGCGCAATCCTTACTGGATCGCAACAGGAGTATTGATTGACGGCTGCAAGGTAACCGTTGCCAAACACGGCAAGAATTATTTTGCGACCAACGATCACTCTCTGAACAGCGCGGGGATCCGCAAGATCTACAAAAAAAGATGGCCGATTGAGGAGGTGTTTCGGTTCCTCCATTCAAAGCTTGGCATGGATGACTGCCAAGCCAGAGCGGAACAAAAACAATCGAACCACATCATCCTCTGCATGGTTGCTCACATCCTCATCGAGCGGGAACGAATCGATCGGAATTGTAGCAGATACCTTGTGAAAAAAATGCTCAGCTTGAAACGAGAACGATTCGATTTCGTTGCAATGAAAACACTTTTTCAGGGTGCGTAAGTCCTGTTATAAATAAAGTGATTTTTCTCTGGCGGAGTTTTTTCTACATTAGGACCGATACAATTCTCCTTATTTTAAGGGCTAAAAACTCCCCGACCCCTCACATACTTACCACCAGAATTCAAGATATTGAGGGTACCGTATTTTTATCTCTTTGAATCTATCCAGAAATCCTCTAAATCCCAATACCATGTGATAGGTATTTGATTCATTGATATAAAAATGTGTTTTCTGAATTGGAAATCCATCAAAAACTTTCTTGTTTTCATCTGCGAGACCGTACTCCGCTTCTGCAGCATATACTTTCATAACACCATCTGCCGTGAAAGTTTCCATGGGTGGCTCAACGCTTTGTTGCAGACCAAGATAGGAAACTAATTTTCTGCTTACATAGCAGTTATCTGCACCCGTATCAATTGTGGCTGAAACGATTTCGCATTTCTTGCTCTCTGGGTTAATTATATTGATGTATACCAAGGGTTTGAAATAAAAATCTGGCTCAAATAAGTTAACCCCCTTCTGTTTGTTCTCTTGTTTTATCAAAGGTGTTTTCAAATTCATAATGCGCTATATTTCGAACCCTTGAGCCTAATAATTTTAGACATTCTATCTCAAAAAACCATTCCCGTCGCTATTTACTTAACTCGATGCTTTTTTCTGTTACTTTGTAATTCAAATAAGCAAAATACGTTGTCGCAATGGACGCAATAAAAGTAATGAAAAATGCGGCGATAATCCACCAAACCTGTCTCTTGATTTGTGTAGTTTGTTTTTTAGACTCAGCGGATTGTTTTGTGAGATGGTCTATTTGACTTTGAAAAAAATCGTCTCTGCGTCGTTCCTCTCTAAGGCGATCCATATCTACGCCATCAAGCGTCCCGCGATGACCGTTGACCGCACTATCAATACCTTCAATAATTGCGAATCGAATGACATTGGAATAATCAGTATGTTCTCTCGAGCTTATATCTTCGAGAATTGATATAATTTTATCCTTTTTATCGTTTTCCATTTTTTGTAATTTTCCACCATTAAGTGGTCGAGAGCTTGTTAAGTATTATGAGCACTTAACTTTTTTGGGCGTCGATCGACGATGCTTTGACACTGGTACCGTTTTGGGGCCAGGCTTTGCTGTCGGACGCACATGGCGTGTTTTGCGTGCCATATGATATCTACCTTTCTGCTTGATAAGGATTAGTAGGAGTCAAGCCGCCTCCCCGACAGCTCTCCAGTATTCTGAAGACCTATCGGAGGGCGCTGACACACTCTAATTAACTTTCAAGAGGCGGGCGGGATGCGTCTCGACCACTTGATAATGACAATTTTATGTTAAAA
>JACQRL010000336.1 GCA_016206485.1 Planctomycetota bacterium
ATGGTAATGATCCCAATAGAAGCATGGGGGTATTTTACCCTTAAACTATATGAAATAAAAAGAAAAAAATGAATAACTTTACTTGAAAAGTAAGCCTTCTCATAGAGGCAGAAGTCACACTTCAACACAACGATCTAAAAACTCTTTCGATAACAAGATTCAAAGACTCCAGATTAATAAAACTAACGTTGGAATATAGGAAACTGCTCATTTGGTACTTGAAGTATAATCAACGCCATAGAAGTCGCATATGGTTTACCCACGATATCCTCCCAAGATCCGTCAGATTTCTGTCCACCTATAATTTCTTTGAAAACCTGTCTGCTATATTGTTCCCAATACTTCCCTGATGCAGCATACATTGCCTGACAAGCATAATAATGTCCATAAAAATAAAAAAGCGATCCCCATTGTTGTTCTTTCATACTTAATAAGCGATTGAGTGCAATTTTAATATCTCTCTGAATCTTGCCGTTCGAGTTGTTCAAATATTGCCCGGCGCTATTATAACTCACGATCCCACAAGCAGTTAAAGCATAGCTTGTGCGGTCATCATTTATCGCATAAAGATTTCTGCTTTGATATTGAAAACCATCAGGAGTTGAGCAGCTTTTTATGTACTCCATAGCTTTATCAACAGTTTGTTTAGGCACAGAAATCCCGACATTCCTGGCTGCACGCAAGGCTTGAACAACTGAAACAGTTACTGATAAGTCTGCATCAATTGGCTGAGGCTGATAACGCCAGCCTCCTTCCTTATTTTGAGATTGGACAAGCATATTTACCGACATTTTGAGTTTTTCCTTCACTTCTTTATCGTGCGTCATTCCATAAACGTGAGTTAAAAATAGAGTTGAAAATGCGTGAGAATACATGCGTGAACCGTCGAAAGTTATATAGCCATCTTCCCTGACACAGGACAGTACGAACTCCAAAGCTTTTTTGACAGTCGTAGAATATTTCCCTCTATCAGGATAATGTCCTGCCGACATGAATGCCATACAAGCAAGACTTGACACACCTACATGTTTGCCTTCTTTACTGACTCTATAATTATCAGGATCCTGATATGTCCCAAGTTTATATCCTATTTTACATGTCCATGAACCGTCGGGATTTTGTGTTTTGGCAAGGTATTCAAGACCGTTTTCTACCGATTTTTCAATCTGTTTGGTGAAATTATCCGAAATTGTGATCGGATCATCTGACAAAAACAACAGTATTAAAGTATTAAGTATCATTTTTTTGTATCTTCTAATTTTAAGATCGTCCTCCATCGTCTTAGTATATCCTCCAGATTTGATCTATTGAATTCAACGTACGGAACAACTTCTCCTGTCACATCAATCAAAACCTGTGAAGCAGCCCTCGATAAAGTGATGTCTTCACCTTTTACAGTTTCATACAGTTTTAAGTATGCTTTCTTCCCTAAATTCCTAATCTTAATATATGCATCGTGAGCAGGAGTGTTTGGCCTAAACTCATACATCTCTGACCCATCTGTTTTTATAGCTAGTCCGGTACTTTTTAAATCGCCAAGCATTTCATTCCATTGCTCTTCTGTAATAATCGTTTTTTCAGCGCTTGATTCTCTCTTTTTTAATGATCGATCGTACCAATCATGCATGGTTTTATAGAAGTTAGCCCTGTCCTTTTTTGATTTCATATTGAATTTATTAAACTTCGCTCCATCACCGCTTGTGGCAACAACGTAAATTTGTTTGAGAATATCGAAATGTACCGTCGCCATATATTCATCATCCTCTAAAAACAGATGTAAGGCATATGGCATGTACAAAAGATCCTTATTTATGATGTCCTCATTATTATTCTTTCCAAGCATTGATTTATAATTTTCAAGCTTGCTCATATCGATGCTTATAATTTCCTCGGGCTTCAGTAATTCTTTAACGCCAGGCTGGAAAACTTTAACTTCTTCTTTAACAGCCGGTTTATCCTCAACTGCAACAGAAGCATTCTGAGCGGTAGACGTGTTTTGCCCTGAAGTCGATGTTGCAGAATTGTTTTGATCAACTTTCTTATTACCGCTTTTGGCAGCTTCCTTTTCAGCATTGCTCTTAATACCTGACTGATTCGCAAACAAAGCAACCAGGACAATTACAACAACAGAGAAAATTCCGAGCGAAACAAATACGATTGTTTTATTCTTGTCTCTTTTAGAGCGGAGTATAAGCCTCTCTCTATCCATCGGACGCGCTTGAGGCACCATTTTTTGTTGTGATTGCGCTGCCACATTCGATGTTGGAACTGGAGAATGGGATATATTTTGCTTAGCCTGCGATTTAAGTTTAAAAGCCGAGTTGCACTGAGAACACTTGGCTACTGCAGAATCAGCTGCCTGATTCAGCTGCCCGCCGCATTTAGGACATTTTATAGCAATCATAAACAAACACTATTATATTATATTGACGTTTAAACAACAACAAGAGTTGGATATACAGTTTAATGAGTCTATAACAGTCTATACAGTCTATACAGTCTAAAGAGTCTTTGAAGTCAATAATCACTTTTAGGAATAATTATATGCGAGTACTGGCGACCAGACTATTTAGTGCCTCTGTATACAGAGCTTGGATCTCCTTTATATGATCATCCATGCGCTTCCATGGGATCATCTTTAACTGAAACCTTGCTATCAATGAAGGGTCGTCTACGAACATCTGCATTTTGGCAGTCAAATCATCAATATTTCCGGGCTCTGTGAGAAATCCATTCACTCCATTTTCAAGCCATTGAGGAATCCCTCCTATATTACTACCGATTATTGGAATTCTCGCATTGTTTAGTTCAATTCCAATAATACCGAAAGTTTCATCCCATACTGAGGGAACGATCCCGACATCAATCTTTGAAAAGATTTCGTTTATGTTACTTAGATTGCTATTAATCATGATGTTTAAATCGCCAACACTTACCTGAACTTTTTTTACTCCCGGTCCAGATAAAATCAATCTTGCTCTTTGCTTGTCTAATTTTCTGAACGCTGGAATCAAAATATCTATTCCCTTGTTAACATTTGCCCCTCCGAAATATCCAAACGTAACAGGGTACTTCATTTCGCACAATGTCTTTGGTTTGACATGATTCAACGACTCAGCCGTCATTGGAATTAATCTCAGCTTTGATTTATTAACACCATAAGAAGCCAAATAACGCATTAAATAACTAGAAGAACAGTGTATGAAAGTCATTTTATTTAATGAAGCAAGCAGGTGGGTTCTTCGATCTACAAAATCTTCCGCTGAAAATTCGCTGTGAAAGTCAGTAATATTACGATTTTCACCTGCGTTATTATCGTGAAATATTCTGACAATAGGTTTAGCAAAGTCATCGAGAAAACCGATCCTATGCCTTTCAATAAATGTTTTGAATCTGACATATTTAAAATACTGCTCATTAACTGCAAAAACAGGTGTTGAACATTTTGTACACTTTCTACCATCTTCGAAGTCTGAACATCTTTCAATTCCGTTATACATCAAATTTATCTGAGAGCAGACGTGCATATAATTGTGAATTGTCGTAATTATCGGAATACCTATCGAATCAATAATAGATATAGGAAACGATAGGTGATGTATGTGAATTATATCCGGTTTGACTTTGCTAATTACTTTTAGAAATAAGTCATGGACCTGCTGACACTCTACGAACAGCTTTGGATCACAATTTGTATAATCCAGAAATGGAGAATTAACAACACTGTAAATACTAATCCTGCTACGCTTTTTGAATGTAACGTAACACTTCCCGGTTCTGTCCAGCCCTCCATAACCCAGAAAATAAACTTCGTCGGTTTTGGAGATTCCATTTGCAAGACTTGTTTGATACAGAGTACTTCCACCTACTGCTTGTTTTCCTTCTAAATAATCTCCGATGTACAAAATTTTCATAAAGTTACAGTATAGCACAATAAGCAGATAGTAGCTAGTAGTTGCTCAGTGAAAACCCTATGTTGAAAGCGCGAAAAAAAACTAAAATCACGAAGAATTACCCGCGTTATTCTACAAGATTCCGCAATAGCGATGTTTTGGCAAGTCCTATGTTGCGAAAATCATTTGAAAACGCAATGCCAACTTAATATCCTCATACAATGAACAAAAAATTTTATGAATCCTTTGCGATAAAATTAGAGTATTTCATAAAAAAAGCAGCAAAACCTCTTACGCTAGCCGAGAAGATCCTCGGCAGTCATCTGATAGATCCTGACAAACAGGAATGGCAACGCGGAAAATCACAGCTTCTACTCAAACCTGACAGAGTTGCAATGCAGGATGTCACAGGGCAGATGGCTTTACTGCAGTTTATGCAATCACCAAAAAAAAGAACAGAGGTTCCGGCTACAGTCCACTGCGATCACTTGATAATCGCCAATTCAGGCGCAAAAGAGGACATAGAACGAACAATAAATGATAGTCGGGAAGTATTCGATTTTCTTTCGAGCGCATGTCAAAGATATGGGATCGGATTCTGGAAGCCCGGAGCCGGTATTATACATCAGGTCGTCTTGGAAAATTATGCATTTCCCGGAGGTCTGCTAATCGGAACCGACTCTCACACTCCAAACGCAGGCGGACTTGGTATGATAGCTATTGGCGTTGGAGGGCTTGATGCGGCAGAAGTAATGGCAGGACTTCCCTGGGAAGTTCTTTGTCCTAAAATTGTCGGTATTCACCTCAAAGGAAAACTGAATGGTTGGGCATCTCCGAAAGATGTGATTGTTAAGCTTCTAGGAATCCTAACAGTAAAGGGTGGTACTAATAAAATAATCGAATATTTTGGAGAAGGAACGAAATCAATATCAGCAACCGGGAAAGCTACAATTACCAACATGGGAGCTGAGCTGGGAGCGACAACGTCAATATTCCCATATGATGAAAAGACATACAAATATCTTATAGCAACAGGGAGAGAAGAAATTGCTAATCTTGCCAACAAATTTCGAGATAATCTTGCTGCCGACAAAGAGGTACTAGAAAATCCTAATAAATTCTACGATCAAGTGGTCGAGATCGACCTTGATAAGCTCGAACCACAGATCGCCGGACCCTTTACTCCCGATCTTGCATATCCGATATCTCAATTCAAAGATATTATAAAGAAAAACAATTATCCTGTAGAGCTTACCGCATGTTTGATTGGCAGCTGTACGAATTCGTCGTATGAAGATATAGGAAGAGCATCAAGCGTTGCAAAACAGGCGTTGAGCAACGGGCTCAAAGTTAAAACTGACTTTTATATTACTCCGGGCTCCGATTCAGTTTATAAAACTGTAAAAGAGGACGGTTTCACTGCTCCACTTGAAAAGATCGGGGGTCTTATGCTTGCTAACGCTTGCGGTCCATGCATAGGTCAATGGAAAAGAAATGATATGAAAAAGGGACAGAAAAATTCGATTATAACATCTTTCAACAGAAATTTTCGGGGCAGGAATGATGGAAATGAAGAAACATATGCATTCATAAGTAGTCCTGAAATCGTAACTGCGATGTCACTTGCAGGAAGGTTGGATTTTAATCCGATCACCGATGAAATTCCCATTAACGGGGAAAAAGTGAAATTGCAGCCTCCTGTAAGCGGTGAACTGCCCGCTAAAGGATATAAAAAAGCAACAGAGGGATATATTGAGCCACCATTAGATGGAGATGCCATAACAGTAAAAGTCGATCCAAACAGTAACCGATTACAAATGTTGGAACCATTCCATCGGTGGGACGGCAAAGATTTTATTCAGCTGCCAATTCTTCTAAAAACAAAAGGGAAAACTACAACTGATCACATATCGCCGGCCGGGCCCTGGCTAAAATTCAGAGGTCATCTCGATAAAATAAGTGATAATGCGTTTCTCGGAGCAACGAATGAATTTACTAATCAAGCTGGTACAGGAAATAACGAAATAACCGGTGAAAAGAACGTGAACATATCAAAACTTGCGCGTTACTACAAATCACAGGGGATCAGAACTATTGTTATAGGGGATGAAAACTATGGTGAAGGAAGCAGCAGAGAACATGCAGCAATGTCTCCCCGCTATCTGAATGTGGCAGCAGTAATCGTAAGGGGATTTGCAAGAATACATGAAACAAATCTTAAAAAACAAGGAATACTCGCAGTCACTTTTTCAAATTCAGCTGATTATAATCAAATAAGGCAAGGCGATCGTATATCTATAATTAATCTTAATAAACTAGAAGTCGGTAAGCCTATTGACGTTATAATTCACAGACCAGATAAAAAAGAGATCAAAATTCTATGTCTTCACAGTTACACAAAGGCACAAATTGAATGGTTCAAGGCAGGATCGGCGCTTAACATATTAAAGTGATGAGTCTAAACTGTCTTTACAGTCGAAACGGTCTATACAGTCGAATGAGTCTCAACAGTCAATGAAAGATTATTTAATGGGGTGCTTATGAAATACAGGACTGAGAGTGATACACTAGGGGAAGTTAAAGTCCCAATTGATAAATATTATGGAGCTCAAACACAGCGCGCGCTTGAAAATTTCAAGATTTCTGACGAGAAATTCCCGAGATCATTCATAAGGGCATATGGAATCGTTAAAAAAGCGTGTGCAATCGCGAATAATAAATTAGGCGTTCTTGATAAACAGAAAATGGACCTGATTCGTGGAGCAGCAGATGAAGTTATTGACGGGAAACTCGATGATCATTTCCCACTTGTAATCTGGCAAAGTGGAAGCGGAACACAATTTAATATGAACGTAAACGAAGTGATCGCAAACAGGGCTATAGAAAAATCTGGCGGTAAGTTGGGTTCAAAATTGCTCCACCCGAACGATCATGTTAATAAATCGCAATCAACAAATGACACTTTTCCTACTGCAATGCATGTTGCTGCGGCAGAATTAGTGGTTAATAAACTTACCCCATCGCTCAGTGAGCTGAAAAAATCATTATCAAAAAAAGCAACCGATTACAAAAAAGTAATCAAAATAGGAAGAACGCATCTTCAGGATGCAACTCCGTTGACTTTAGGCCAGGAATTCTCCGGATATGCGGCCCAGATTCATCACTCGATAATAGCGTTAAATGATCTATTGAAGTTCATATATCAGCTTCCAATCGGAGGATCTGCTGTCGGGACAGGGATCAATGTACCAACAAACTTTGATAAATTTTCCGTGGAAGAAATCAACAAAATAACAGAACTTCCATTTACCATTGCATATAACAAATTTGAGGGCCTTGCCTGTAACGACACACTTATAAGACTTAGCGGAATTTTAGCGGCGCTTGCCGGCTCAATGATGAAAATTGCCAACGATATCAGATGGCTTGGAAGCGGCCCAAGATGCGGTATCGGAGAATTAACACTGCCTGCAAACGAGCCAGGCAGTTCGATTATGCCAGGCAAGGTAAATCCAACACAATCTGAGGTTGTAACGATGATCTGCTGTCAGGTAATGGGAAATGCAAATACAGTTACAATAGCCGGCAGTCAGGGAAATTTCGAATTAAACGTGTTTAAACCAGTTATTATCTACAATGTAATTAAATCAATAGTACTTTTAAGTGACGGGGCAGATTCAATCAGAACTAAATGTATAGATGGAATCGAGCCAAACCTTGAACGAATTAAACAACATCTCGATAACTCACTTATGCTTGTTACTATTTTAAATACGAAAATCGGTTATGATAATGCAGCCAAAATCGCTAAAAACGCATACAATAAGAATATCTCCTTAAAGCAATCAGCAGTACAGCTGGGGTTTTTGACATCGAAAGAATTTGATGAAATTGTAAAGCCTGAGAAGATGGTCGGTTTCGATGCAAAATAGTTTCCCATCAGACCTCTTATCAATTCCTTCACAAATTAGTACAGATAAATATTCAATACTTGAATATATACTGAAAGAATTTGAACGTATCCCTTATGAGAATCTGACAAAACGCTATCTGCTCAGGTACTCAGGCAATCTCTTGCATGATCCCGAGGATTTATTCAAACAGCACAAAAACTGCGGGAGCGGCGGAACATGTTTTTCGATAGTATACGCATTAAAACACATCCTGAGCAGATCAGGTATAGATTCTTCGTTTATACTTGCAGACAGACATTATGGAGCTAATACACACTGCGCACTTATCGCAAATATCGGCAATGAAGCTTATATTTGCGATCCAGGTTATTTTATTTTTACTCCGGTTAAAATCGGAGCAAAAAGCTTGGACAATGATTTTAATAAAATCGAATTTAGGTACCCAGATATGAACAAAATCGATGTATTTACTGTGGAACAAAAACTATCAAAAAAAAGATGTACTTTAAAACTTGATTCAGTCAGCAAAACAGATTTCATCCAGCTCTGGATGGATTCATATAGATGGAAAATGATGGATACCCCTTTAGTAATGAAAAAAACCGGTAAAACTTTCTACTATCTTAAACCTGACTTCATTTCCATAAAATCACCTGAAAAAAGTTATTCAAAACATCTGACCAGAATCGAATTCATGAGCTATTTAAATGAACTTGGGTTGCACCTGGATTCTAAACTTAGCAAAGTACTATAACTTACGTTTATCTCGTTCAACTTCGATACATCTATATCACATACGAAAGTATGGACATTTCATTGGTTATCGCTTAAAATCTCCAATATGGAAGAGCAAAGTGCTCATGTTGAATTACAAACAGATGATGAAATACTCCTGAAATCCAATAATAAACTCTATAAAGATGCCCTTGAAAAGGCTGAAAATATAGCAACAAGCGATACAAATGTTCTTCTTATGGGAGAGAGCGGTGTTGGAAAGGAGATTTTTTCCAGACTGATACACAAAAAGAGTCATAGAGTAAACAAACCATTCGTTGCCGTGAACTGCCCTGCTCTGACTGAAACATTATTAGAAACTGAGCTTTTCGGCCATACAAAAGGCGCTTTTACCGGAGCTTTCAGGGAAAAAAAGGGCAAATTTGAACTTGCAGATGGCGGGACTTTGTTTATGGATGAAATAACCGACATGAGTCTTTCCGCACAATCAAAATTGCTCAGAGCGATTGAATACAAAGAATTCGAAAGAGTCGGCGGAGAATCGCTGATAAAAGTAAATGTTCGTGTGATAACAGCTACAAATGCTAATTTAAAAAAGCTGATAGGCGATGGTAAATTCAGACAAGATCTTTTCTACCGTATCAACGAGGTGAGCATTTCATTACCCCCACTTCGTGACAGAAAGGAGGATATTCCGATGCTCGCAGAGCATTTTCTTCAAATCTTTACTAAGCAATTCAACAAAAAAATGACTAAGATATCTGATGCGACTTTAAAGATACTTCATAACTACCACTGGCCTGGCAACGTAAGAGAGCTCAGATCTGTTATAAGAAGATCTGTCGCACTGGCAGACCCCAGGAAAGATGCTCTATGGATAGAAGATCTGGGACTCAACGTGACATACTTGGCGCCTCAGGGCCAGGAGGAGTTAGAAGACATGTCGCTTGCAAACGTTGAAAAACTGCATATTGAACGAGTTCTGAGACAAACAGGTTACAACAAAAAAAAAGCATCTGAAATGCTCAAAATATCAAGACCAACGCTGGACAGAAAAATAGAAGAATACGAACTGGAATTTTAGAATCATGAAACATGGAGCTTGGTGCATGAAACAAAATAGTTCAAATTTTTCTACGATCTGCGATCTACGATCCACGTCCAACGATTTATGTTAGATCCGAGATTCATTTTAGAAAATAAAGAACTTGTTAAACAAGCCCAGAAGAACAAAGGTCAGGATGATTCAAAAGTAGACAAAGTCTGCGATCTTTACAACAGACGAAGAGAAATTCAGGCAAAGTTAGATCAATTAAGGCATGATTTAAAAAAAGCAAGCGAAGAATTTGCAAAGCTCAGTAAAGCCGGCGGCAATATTGAACAACTAAAATCACAAAATCAAAGGCTGCGAGATGAAATTAAAGCGCTTGAAAATGAGCATAACAATGCAGAATCTAGTCTTGACGGAGAATTAGCGTGGCTTACGAATATTCCGCACGAGACAGTCCCTATTGGTAAAGATGAAAAAGATAATGCTGTTGCAAGGGAGCCCATAAAAGCCAAGCACTTCGATTTTAAACCTAAAGATCATGTCGAATTGGGATCAAGTCTTGGAATCATAGACTGGGACAGACAGACAAAATTGGCTGGCAGTAACTTCTTGATTCTTAAAGGAAAAGGAGCTGCTCTGGAAAGAGCTTTGATTAATTTCATGTTGGATTTTCACACTAAACGCGGTTATACCGAGTTCACACTTCCTCATATAGTTCAGGAACGAGTCATGTTTAACTCATGCCAACTGCCAAAATTCAGGGAAGACATGTACGAGCTTACGCGAAGCGACGGCTTTTTAATTCCAACAGCAGAAGTTCCTCTCGTCAGCATTCACATGGAAGAAATTCTGGAGCACAATGATCTCCCAAAAAAATATACAGCATATACTCCCTGCTTTAGAAGAGAAGCAGGTTCATACGGTGCTCAAACGAAAGGAATGATACGTATACACCAATTTGATAAAGTCGAGCTTGTGAAAATCACTACACCTGAGGAATCATTCAAAGAATTAGAACTTATTGTTAAAGATGCAGAGGCAATACTCCAAACTTTTAGTATCCCATACCGAGTAATAGTGCTTTGTACGCGTGAAATGTCGTTCGCGTCAGCTAAAACATATGACATTGAACTATGGGCGCCGGGATCAGACAGATGGCTTGAAGTTTCTTCTTGCTCAAACTGCACAGATTTCCAGGCAAGAAGAGCCAAGATCAGATTCCGTGACAAAGACGGAAAGGTGAAATTTGCCCATATGTTGAATGGGTCAGGAGTCGCACTCCCTAGATTGTTTATTGCTATCCTGGAAAACTATCAGACTGCTGATGGAATAGTCCATATTCCTGAACCATTATGGGAGTATACGGGATTTAAAACAATCGAGCCGATTCAAAAATAATTCTTTATCAGATTAATTTGTCAATCGAATCATCTCCGTTCATATTAAAGTATCTCTGCCAATAATCAACGTCGACATCACTCAAACCAACTAACTTCTGGTCATTCATTGACAACTCTTCGTTGATAAAAATCTTCAGCTCTTTAACAAAATCCTCTGATGTAAGGCACTCACAGTTTTTGGCCTCAGCAGATTTTCTGATTTCGTTATCTGTAGATATAACCTGTGCTGTCGGGATCAGATTATCAATTTCTTTAATTATAAAGTTATCTGCGCTTTTAGCGAAGATGATCTCTACAAATTGCTCCCTGGAAACTCGTGATATACCTAAATTATTTTTTCTATCAAATACAATCATTGTTTCCCTTTTTTTAGAGTTCGCAAATGTTTTTAAAAGTTCGACGAGATCTTCACGCATGGAATCTACATTATTACCTGTAACCCGATCTCCATAAAAGGCAAACAATAGATTATAACCATCGATTATCATCATAAGCTCCCCCCTTACCAATATACACTACGTAATGTACATTGACTATATAATTACAATGACTCGACAATGAATACATGTAACTTACTCCACCCATTAACAATGATACAATTTATACCAATCAGTCTACATTCAGAAATCCTAAATCTAAAATTGTTATGACCAGTCATTTAGATGGATTTCCTCGATTATTGCATCCTTATTTACTTTTGTCGCAAGCATGTTCATTTTTAACCCGCCATCAATGATAACAGTTACTACCCTACCTTTCATGTCGAAATTTGAATATGGGGAAACCCTGCATTTACTTTTAAACTTGCTTGTATCGACAATCCATTTCGCTTCGGTGTCCAAAACAACAACATCTGCAGTAGATCCCGGTTTCAGACTGCCTCTATCATCCATATTTAACACCTTTGCAGGGTTTGAAGTGAGGAGTTGAATTATTTTATTCAAAGCTACTTTTTTCGGTTCAACCAGATATTTATTAAGCAATCCGAAAACTGTTTCTAATCCTACAATTCCAAACGGAGCAAGGTGGATCTCATCTTCTTTCTCATCAATTGTATGCGGAGCGTGGTCACTTGCTATCACATCTATAACTCCGTCATTTATGGCTTGTATAAGCGATTCGGCATCTTTTTTTGCCCGAAGAGGCGGATTAACCTTAAATCTGGCGTCATAAGTTGTTAATTGTTCATCTGTCAAAATCAAGTGATGAGGTGTGACCTCACAAGTGACATCAATTCCCTTTTTCTTCCCCCATTTTATCAGATCAACACTTCCGCTTGTGGTTACATGTGCGATGTGTAGTTTACTTTTGGCATATCCCGCAAGAAGAATATCTCTGATAACAATTATTTCCTCAGCGACAGATGGGATACCTTTTAATCCTGTTAAAAGACTTATTTCTCCTTCATTGACAATACCATCTCTTGTCAGATTCGAATCTTCTGCATGAGATATTATTCTTTTATCAACAAGACGAGAATACTGAAGCGCTTTGAGCATTAAATTCGAATCCATAATTGATTTACCATCATCAGAAAATGCAACAGCACCTGCCTGGCTCGTTAAATAGAAATTAGTCAGCTCTTCTCCATTGAGCCCCTTGGTTACAGCACATATAGGTTCAACCTTTGCCAAGTTTAACGATTTCGCTTTATACTTTATAAATGATACTGACGCTTCATTATCAATAGGCTGATCAGTGTTTGCCATAGTACATATAGTCGTAAATGCACCCCAAACTGCGGCCTGGACTCCATGTTTTAAGTCCTCTTTATCCTCTCTCCCCGGTTCGCGCAGATGAACGTGCATATCGATAAAACCGGGGCATACTACTTTACCTGATGCGTCAATTACAATGTGGCTTGACGGTTCTTCATCGGTTATGCTGCTGATTTTGTTATTCTCTATAAAAAGGTTGGTCACTTTGTCTATAGACTGAGAAGGATCGATTATCCTTCCACCCTTAAGCAATATAGTACTCATTTTAATAATGAATAAAGCACTGCCATCCTCAAAAACAAGCCATTTCCAACCTGGGCAAGAACAACAGAGTGCTCATCTTCAAGCGCAGGAGCAGTAATTTCTACATCACGGTTCACAGGACCAGGGTGCATTACTATGGCATCTTTTTTTAACAACCCCATTCGCTCTTTTGTCAGCGAGTATAGTCTGGCAAATTCTCTGAATGAAGGAAAATTTACCTCAGACTGCCTCTCTGTCTGTATCCTCAACATCATGACTACATCAACTTTTGGCAGAAAACTGTCGAAATCATATGATATTTCCACGTTCTTGAAAAGATCTTTATACAATTCAGGAACAAGGGTCGGCGGACCGCACAATATAACTTTATTCCCAAGCTTTTCATGCAGAAACATGTTCGAATGCGCAACTCTGCTGTGCAGGATATCACCGACTATTGCTATTTTGAGGCCTGTATAGTTGTGGAATACCTGGTAGATTGTGAAGATATCGAGTAAGGCTTGCGTTGGATGTTCATTCATTCCATCACCGGCGTTTACAACCTTCAAATTCGTTTTTCTTGCTACATATTGAGCTGTACCAGATGCTTTATCTCTAATTATTACTACATGGGCCTTAAGTGATTCGATTGTTTTTATCATATCCCGTAAAGACTCCCCTTTTTCTGAACTGCTTCCTACTTTACTCACGTCCACGACACTTGCACCGAGTCGTTTTGCAGCAAGTTGGAATGAAAGTTTCGTTCTTGTGCTGGGTTCTGAAAACATTGAAAATACAAGTTTATCTTTAAAAGCACTCTGATCGGAATACTTAGAAGGATTGGCTTTCACTTTCGAAGTAAGATCAATCAGCCCAGTTATATCGTCTTTTGATAATGTTTTGATTTCGATGAGGTTTTTCATCTTAATAAACGAGTAGATTTTATAATGAATCCATGATAAAACAAACTTTGTTATACAGAAGCAACCCGTATTGATGATGGGCAGACATCTACTTATTCTACTGTTAATAACCGGATTAGCTCGAATTGCCTCTGTTTCCGGGAACCTGTTAATTGAACGAGATTCGACAGCATATCTAAAAATGGCAGAATTAATTCAGCAAGGTAAATATCAAGAGGCAATGGAATTCCGATACCATCCATTGTATTCTGCTTTGGTTGCTTTACTTGACTATGCAGTAAGTGATCCAGAAACAGCAGGATATCTTATCTCAATAATATTCTCAACCCTTTCAGTAATTTTTGTGTATAAAATAGGATTACTTTTGTCATCACCGGGCAGTGCGTTTATAGCTGGGATCATCTACATATTCCATCCATCAATAATAAATTATCACAATGAAATAATGACGGAGGCTACCTTTGAGTTTTTCTTTCTTGGATCTGCCTTCTATTTTTTAAAGGTTTACAAAGAAAATAAGCCGCTCATGATCATCCCAAGCATACTGTTTTTCATTTTATCTTATATGGTCAGGCCCGACTCATTAATACTACCACCTTTATACCTCATATTTTTGACATATAGCTGCTTTTTCTCAAATGACAAAAGAGCAAGCTTGATAGCCTTGTTGATACTTATACTAACAACATCCGCAATGATTGTCGGCGCGAAAAAACTCACAGGAAAGGATATTTCTGTAAAAACAAGCGTCAGCAAATTGTTGTCCGGCAACAGCGAGGAGGAATCACCTACATCAGATAAACTAAAATTTTATACAAGATTTTTAAAGGCGGTTGATCCTCTATTCGTCATACTTTTTGCTGTTAGTGTCTTCAGAATCAAAAAAAGCCATGCACCCTTGCTCCTTATGATCGGAATAAACTACATACTTCTCTATATTTTCTATTTAAAGGGAGGGTGGACACAATCTCGATATTTCACTCTTTCTCTGGTATTTTTATTTTATCCAATTGCAGACAATATTTTTCACTCACGCAGTAGAATTATCAACATCCTTTATTTACTTTTTCTTTTGCAAGGATTCTATCTCATCAACAGATGGGAGAAACTGGATCTACTGAACTGCAAAAGAGCAGGTGAATATACTTTGAAAGAACATGGGAAAGGTCAGATCATTGCAACTACCAGACGTGAAGCAGCATACTATTCTAATGGAATCTATTTAGATCCGACAAGAAGTAGGGATGCTTCAATCTACATCTGCAGAGAGGCCGAAAATGCTCCTAAAGAATTCAAACTTTCCAAACAATTTCCTCCGATAGGAATTGCCAAGGGATTCAACGTTTACATCAAAAAATAGCGGTTGGTTGGCAGAGATCATGCCTGTCCTGGATACCATCAGTAAATAGATCTGAAAGATCTGTTAATCAGCTAAATGCTCTTCAAGAATTTTTTGAATACCATGTGCAACAAGAATTTTGACGAGATTTCTCTCCTCTTCTTGAGGAAAACTATTCACTTGCCTCGCAATTTCAGCAACCTGCGCCCTAATAAGTGATTCCCTTTTATCAATTTCCCGCGCAAGTTGAGGATACTTGTTTTTAATAAAACTTATCTTATGAAAGAGCTCTTCTGCCATAGAGGCAAGATCTTTTTGATTAAGAATCCCCTTCTTCATAAATTAATTATGAATAACTAGAGTGTCAGATTCAATAATTACGGTGTGAAAGCTCATTTAATATCTAAATCTTCAGAAATCTTATTGGCTATTATCCGGTTAGCAACCGATGACGGATGTTCCTGATCACTAATGCAATACATTGGATCAGTAGGATCGAATAGATTACTGTAGTCTAATATCTTAACACCATAATTTTTGAGCTGTACCTTAAATGGCTCAATCAATTTATAGGCAGGATAGTTTGAACTTATCGGATATATCAAAAGATAGAATTCGGTATCACGTAATAATAACTTTAATTTATCAGCAGACTCTGAAATTATTTTTGACGCGAGCATTATATGTTTAGATCCTATACTCGATGGGATATCAATATTCAGCCGCTCTGCAATCTGGCTCATCCCAATAAGACCATAAAGTAATGATGTGATTGGCCGCCCAGAAATAAAACCGTCCTTTCTCTCTAACTTTTCCCCATTTAAATAATAGTATGGATACTCGACACTCATCGCGCGACAAAAACGCATCGATCCAATAGCCCTGTGAAAATGGTTCATCCAATAACCTAATCCGACGAATACATAAACTGCTATGCCTTTATTTTGCTTAATCTCACTTTTTAAATCGGTACCTTCTATCTTGGCAAGCATCTGTTGAGGTCCATATCCAGAGTATGCATAATTATATGGTTCAAATTTCTGAGCTGCTTCACCAAAATAATATGAAAGTGTTTGGTTATCATTAAGCCCATCCCCAAACGTAAAGGAACATCCAAAAAACAGAGCGAATTTTTCTTTTCGTCCGTCGCCAGCAAGCGGGGTCATCCTTCTGCTGTATTTATCAATAGTATATGTAACATCATAAAGAATCTCATCATCCTGCCTGGCTACAGAATTGATCTTTATCCCGGCATTCGGTTTGTAACCTAAAATAGAATCATTAACTGTAACTCCGGTTGTCTGGTTCCCCTCAATAATTTTATTTTCGATAACAAAGGATTTCCCGCTATCTGGAGTCAATCTGGAATAAATAAACAATCCGCTCTCTAATCCAATATAAATTAACAAAACCCAGTTAAGAATAAGAAGTGTCGTTTTAAGCAAGGGCGGAATTCTGAAGATCGCAAGCATAACGTAAATAGTTCCTAAATAAATGAACAGCATTTGAAAAAACACAATTAAGA